>JAAYWF010000163.1 GCA_012516825.1 Lentimicrobium sp.
CAACTCCCTAAACGACTTAATTATGGAAGGCTCAAGAAGCAACTCTTCGACTTTTTCGCAAAGTTCTATTTTTTGCTCCAGATTTTTCTTGAGATCAAGGTCTTTTAACTCCTTGTTGATCTTAACTTTATCAAAAAACTTCTCAACTAAAAAGTGATAGTTCTGCCATAGGTTGTTAACTTCCAATTTTGGAACCATCCCTATATTTCTCCACTCTTCCTGCAACTCCCTGAACTCATCATAAGTCTTTTTAAGAGTCTCTTCGGAGTTGATCAAATCCTTTAGCTTTTCAAGGATATCCTGTTTCTTTTTCAGGTTATCAACTTTCTCTTTTTCAAGATTCTCGGTATATATCGCTCTTTTCTGACGATAAATATCAAATAACTCATTGAATTTTGTCTCAAGATCATCAACAAGAGGCTCTATTTTCTGTTTTTCTTCTTTATCCTCTGTTTCATTAAGTCTTTCCTGATAACTACTCTCTTTAAACTCTTTTGTCTTCTGTAAAAAGGCAACTTTTATAAGTGCGATTTTACTTTTTACGCTTGTGATATCCTCTTCGTTAACAAAGGTTTCAAGATTACTGATCAACTCTTCACGGGACATCTCTTCGAAGTTAAGCTTAATATCGTCAGCCTCATCCTCTTGTTCCAAATCTTCATCGTCAATATCTTCATCATCTTTAGGCTCAATATCAAGCTGATCATCCTCAACTACTACCTTAGCTTCCTTATCTACATCAGTAACCTCTTCTTTTGTATCTTGCGCCATCTCCACTATTTCATCTTTTTTTACTTCTTCAACTTTTTCTGCAACCACTTGCTCGACTACATCGTCCTGAGCTTTGTCAATTTCAATGGCATCATCGCCCTTATTTTCCAAAATATCTGTAATTGGCTCAACCTCTTTTTCGATTGGTTCTGGAGGTACGATTTCGGCCTGCGGCTCGATAAAAGTTGTTAATTCTTCCTGATCCGATGATTCAGCAGAAGTTTCGTGGGTATTCTTTTCGGTAATTTCAACAGGTTCTGTGTTAGATAGTAAATCCTTACCTTGTTCATTTGATGAAGTTGCTTCAGCGCTAATATCCTCTAACTGTGAAGTCTTCTCATCCTGAGTTTCGTTTTCGAAATCATCAGGAATTTGATTAAGTTGATCTTTGTTTTCCATAAAATTTAAAAAATTGTTGTGTGTGTTCTGGCTTTTTACAATGTAAAAAACTGATTATTAGAAATTAACTTAAAAAAAAGAGTCGCAAAAATAGCAATAATTTATAAGGATCAATTTTTCTCTAAAAGAAAATTTCCGACGATAACAATTTTAATTTTAAAAATCATCTTAATTTGAAAGTAAAGCCCCAACAATGTTTGAACAGCAACATGTTATTGCGAAAGTAGTTCTAAACTACAAGCTTATCCAAAAATCATATCTTTGCTCACTTTAAAAATAACGATTAAAAGTGGTCTGATGGACAAGAATACTATTATTGGGTTGGTATTGATTTTTGCAATATTCATTGGTTTTTCAATTTTAAATCAACCGTCGAAAGAGGAGATTGAACGAAGACAACGGATTCAGGACTCGATAGCTCAAGTAAATAGGCAGCGAGATTCTTTACTTAAAATAAAACATGCCGAATCGGAGGAGATTGCTGAAGTAGAAAAGCGTGAAGTTGACACGACTCTTTCGCAAGAACAGTTGACGCTTGAAAACCTTGATAGATTAGGTGTGTTTGCATCATCAGCTACTGGCGCCTCTGAAGAGTATCTTATTGAAAACGAACATCTCAGAATCTGGATTTCAAATGTAGGCGGAAAAATTGTTAACGTAGAATTAAAGGAATATAAGACTTTCGACTCTTTGCCACTTGTTCTTTTCAATAATGATGATCTGATTTTTGGCTATACTTTTTTTGCCAATAGCCGTAGAATCAATACCGACAAACTTTATTTTCAACCCATTTTCAACAATCAGGAATTTTCCGCTGATCGGGAGATGATGGTTTCTGGCAGCGATTCGCTTCTTTTCGCAATGCGCCTCTACACCGACAATCCTGATGGCACACCTGACAAAAACAGGTATATTGAATACCTCTATACCGTTTATGGCGATGATTACATGATTGGTTACAAGCTCAACCTCGTTGGTATGGATAAGGTGATAGACCATGGAAGCGGTTTTATTGATCTGAACTGGGAGGCTGAGATGCGTAGGCAGGAGAAAAGCCTTGTAAACGAACGTAATGAATCTACAGTATATTGGAAGTATGATAAGGAATCGGTGAAATACCTCTCAGAACGTAAGGATGCAAAAGAATCACTTAAACTGCCGGTAAAGTGGGTTTCGTTCAAATCAAGGTTTTTTGTTGCTACATTAATAGCTGATCAGAGTTTTACCAATGCTGAGATTTCATCCGTTACAGATCCAAAAAATACGGACGATCATTATTTAAAAAATATGTCGGCTTTAGTTGCTGTTCCATTTGGTAACGAGGCTAACCAAAGTTTCGACATGAATTTTTATTTTGGCCCAAACAAATACAAAACTCTAAAACAATATGATTTAGACCTTGAAAGACAAGTGCCTTTAGGGTGGAGTTTTTTTCTTATAGCCTGGATTAATATCTACGCAGTAATTAATGTTTTCAATTGGTTGGGCGATTCGGGACTGAATTATGGAATAGTGATTTTGATACTTACTGTTCTACTGAAATTAGTATTACTTCCTATTGCATACAAGACCTATAAATCAACGGCCAAGATGCGCATTTTGAAGCCAGAAATTGATGAGATAGCAAAGAAATTCCCCAAGCCCGAAGATGCAATGAAAAAACAACAGGCTACAATGACGCTTTATAAAAAGGCCGGCGTAAACCCAATGGCAGGCTGTGTGCCGCAGTTGTTGCAATTCCCGATACTCATTGCGATGTTCAGATTTTTCCCATCATCTATCGAGTTGCGTCAGCAGTCGTTCCTATGGGCACACGACCTATCAAGTTACGATTCGATACTTGATCTCCCTTTCAACATCCCTTTTTACGGATCGCACGTCAGCCTTTTTACCCTCCTCATGACTATTTCGACTATCATTTACACAAAAATAAACAACAAGCTGATGGGGTCGTCAACCGGACAGATGCCCGGCATGAAAACCATGATGTATATCATGCCAATAATGTTTCTTGGTATTTTCAATAATTTTGCCTCCGCCTTGAGCTATTATTACTTCCTTGCCAACATTATGACGTTTGCCCAGATGTATTTGATACGGAAAACAATAGACGAAGAGAAGATTCACCAACAGATATTGATGCAAAAAACTAAACCGGTGAAAAAATCAAAATTTCAACGGAAACTGGAAGAGCTTTCAAAGCAACAGCAACAGATTGCAAATTCGCGAAAAAAGAGATAATAACCGCACCACATGCTTGAAATAATTTTGATAGTTGACTTCGGCTCTAATTTTACCCAAATGATAGCTCGTAAAACACGCGAGCTAAAGGTATATTGCGAAATCTATCCGTACAACAAGATTCCTACGAATAAAAACATAAAAGGGATAATCCTTTCGGATAGCTCATACTCAATTGACGATCCCAATTCGCCAAAACCTGATTTCGATCAACTTTTTAAAGCTGATATTCCAATTCTTGCAATTGGTTATAGCGCGCAACGCCTTGCACAGCACCTCGGCGGACAAATTAAAAAATCCGCTACTTCGAAAAATGTAATCGCAAATTTCGGAGATATTGATCCATCCAATACGTTGGTTCAATCAATTAAATTGGGTAGTCAGGTATTGTCGGCAGGCGGATCGGTAATATTGTCAATCCCTGATAATAATAAAATCATAATGCGGACTGAAACCTCGGAAATAGTCGGATTTCAAGTCAACAGTAGGAATATATTTGGTATTCAGTTTCATCCTGTAGCCGATCAAACTGCCGATGGAGTTCAGTTGCTCGAAAATTTCGTTGTATCCATTTGTCAATGTCGTCAGGATTGGACGCCTTCACGTTTTATTCATGACTCTACAAAATCTCTTAAAGATCAATTACAAGATGACAAGGTTGTATTGGGACTTTCGGGCGGCGTAGATTCCTCAGTAGCTGCAATGTTACTGCACAAGGCTATTGGCAAAAACCTGCACTGTATTTTTGTGGATAACGGATTACTAAGGAAAAATGAATTCGCCTCCGTGCTTGAGTCTTATCATGATATTGGACTAAACATAAAAGGTGTACAAGCTGCCGACCGTTTTTACAAAGCATTGGCCGGCATTACTGATCCTGAGAAAAAGAGAAAGGCTATCGGGCATACATTTATTGAGATTTTTGATGATGAGGCTCACAAAATAAAGGAGGTTAGATGGCTTGGGCAGGGCACTATTTATCCCGATATAATTGAATCGGCGCCAATACCAGGATCCACTGCAACCATAAAATCACATCATAATGTGGGCGGCCTGCCCAATTATATGAAACTAAAGATTGTGGAGCCTCTTAAAAACCTCTTTAAAGATGAGATACGTCGCGTAGGCTTTGAGCTTGGTTTAAAACCCGAAATCCTGAATAGGCATCCCTTCCCAGGGCCTGGCTTGGGTGTGAGGGTTCTTGGAGAGATTACAGCCGAACGAATAAAAATTTTGCAGGAAGCCGACTATATTTTCATTAAAAAGTTAAAAGAGTGCGGCCTATATGATAAGGTGTGGCAAGCTCTTGCCATCTTGCTTCCTGTTCAATCGGTAGGAGTATCGAACGAAAAGAGGACTTACGAAAATGCCATTGCCTTGAGAGCAGTACACTCAACCGACGGAATGACCGCTGAATGGGCACATCTGCCCTACGACTTCCTGGAAAAAGTCTCCGAAGAAATTATCAGGAATGTAAAAGGGATAAACAGGGTTGTGTATGATATTAGTTCAAAACCTCCGGCTACTATTGAATGGGAATAGTTGAAACTCAATTGTAAATCTTAATCTTATTATGACGATTTCAGAGCTTTCAGTAAAACATGCTAAAAATAAAACTGTAAAAAAATTGTTCTATTTACTCCCTTTAAGAAAGTTAGATATCTCATCAAAAAATAAAATGAACATTAAAACGATCCTTTTCCTGACCATTTTTCTTATCATATCATCATGGGCTAATGCACAGATACTAATAAAAAAGTCGGAAAAAATTGTAAATATTAATGGCAAGGAGTATTACCTACATA
This sequence comes from Lentimicrobium sp., assembly GCA_012516825.1. Taxonomy (GTDB): domain Bacteria; phylum Bacteroidota; class Bacteroidia; order Bacteroidales; family 4484-276; genus RZYY01. The sequence goes on from JAAYWF010000163.1 coordinate 5,217, forward strand.
CAGTGGAAAAAGGTCAAACTCTATTTTCAATTTCCAAAACCTACAATGTTGATGTAAGAGATATATATGAGGCCAATCCTGAGCTTGAGAATACGCTTTCGTCAGGCCAAAAAATCTATATTCCAACTCACCGCATACATTCCATTCAATTTGGCTCAGAGTCAAATAATTTACACAAACATCAAGTAGCCAAAGGCGAAACATTGTATGGCCTTGCCAAAAAATACAACATCTCTATAGAAGCCATACGAGCTGCGAATACCGGACTTGAAGATGGATTAATTGAAGGGATGGAGATAATAATACCCGACTTTGAATCCACGAATAAAAAAACAGAACCGCAAACAAAAACTTATGAAAACGGTGGACAAGGAAAGCCGGAAAAAGGATATTTTGAATTTCAGGAAAGAAACCACGAGACGATTTATGAATTGGCAATACGGTATCGCGTAAGTGTTGACAGCATACTGTTTTTAAACCCCGGTTTGGGTGAACAACTTTCAAAAGGTGAGATAATCAAAATCCCGAATAACCCGACTAAGAAAGGTTTTATAACACATAATATCGCACAGCGAATTACAATTAACCGCCTCGCTCGAAACTATGGGCTGTCGCAAGAAGAAATACAAAAAGCCAACCCTTATATTTCCAGGCAGTTGCAACCGGGACAGACAATCAAAATACCGTTGCCGCCATTGAAAAATATCGAATCGGAAATTACTCCTCCACCCGAAATTTACACGATTGAAGAGAATAAAAAAACATATACCCCTCCAGTAACATCAAAAGACCTTTGTGCACAGATACCTGCAGCACAAACCTTTGATATTGCGCTATTGATACCTCTTTATTTCGATGAATTGGTTGAGAAAACAATAACTACACCTTCGACATCCAAGCAAGACAAAATTCCAAATAGCAAATCGTTTCAATTCATCAAATTTTATGAAGGCTTTAGACTTGCTGTTGACTCGCTCGAAAAAGTAGGATTAGAAGCACGTATTCACGTATTTAATGTTGAAGAAGATGTCAGCCAGGCACAACAATGTCTTAAAAATCCTGCTCTAAAAAAGATGGATCTGATCGTAGGGCCATTTTTTAATTCAAGCTTCCGGATCGTGGCTGAGTTTGCCCTTAAGCACAAAATCCCCATTATAAATCCGCTCTCAGCAAAAAGCGATGTCATTAATGATAATCCTTTTGTAATTAAGGTTATTCCAAATGAAAAGAGAATTTACAATACAATTGCCGAATTTATTTCATACAAACTCAGCGACTCAAAAATCTTTATTGCCCGCCAAAGTAAAATGCGCGATGAAGAGCATATAATTAATCTTAGATCAGCGCTTTTTGAAAACTTAGAAAACAGATGGCAGCAAATCGTTGAGTTTAATATTCAGAACGACAGTCTAAGTGTTTTCAATAGAGAAGCCTTGAAAGAGAGACCCAATGTAATCATTGTCTATTCCGAAAACAAGGTGGTTATACTCGATCTTTTGCGAAAACTGAACCTCATTAGGAACAGATACGATATTACAGTGATTGGACTCCCTGACTGGCTCGAAATGGAGGGACTTGATTTTAACCATTTGGGAAATCTCAATACACATTTCCCTGCCGCCGAATTTGCCGACTACCATTCAGAAGAGGTTAAAAAGTTTGTTCGCCGTTTTCGCGAATACTATTTCACCGATCCGGATGCCTACGCCTTTAAAGGGTTTGATACTGGAATTTTCTTCCTTAGCGCCCTAATGAATTTTGGCTCTAACTTCATGACCTGCCTCCCCTACCATGACATTCCGCTGCTTTATAGCAATTACAAGTTTATAACTGATAACGAAAACGGCTTTGAAAACCAGAGTTGGAAAATTCTTAGACTCTCCAACTACAGATTGTATGAAGTGCCAGTTCCTGTGAGGAGGTAATAAATCCGGAACGATTTATAATCTTACAGGCTTATTGGGATAGCATTTGCTTGTCTTCTTTTTTTCGTTGCAAAGCACGCTATTCTGCCTTTTCACCTAACTTACCCGGGCTTTGCATTGTTGGGTTTGCGAAACCAAAAACTGATTGCCTACTAACGCAAAGCTAATATTTGCGTTTCGTTGTTTTCTTTTACATTCGCTTCGGGCCATACCAAAGCCAAAAACCGGTTATCGTAAATATCAAAAGCCCCAGGCCCATAATAGTTGTATAAACTACTTTGATTGGCTCTCCCGTAGTTCCCAAATAATGGTCAAGAATAGAGCCATCATGTATGTTTTCTATCATGTCTGAATTTCTTCGTTCAATCTGTAGAAGTTTACCTGTCGCACCGTCAAGTTGAATACCCCAAAAATGGTCATTGAAAACAAACTTAACCATACCTTTGTCCTTACGAACATCAATTCTTTCAAGTTCAAGCGATAAGTCAGTGGAAACAGAGTCGTGAAGTATTTTACAGGCATTTTTGTGTAAACTGTCGAGTGGTAACCAATCTTTTAATTCAGTAGAGGTTCCTTTATAGGATTCTGGCAGTAATAGTCCACCGCTATGTTTTTTCCAACCTAATAAAAGTCCGGTTATTGAATTGATAAAGAAAAACACAAACAACAAAACTCCTGTCATCCTGTGAATCTTCCTAAATGCTCTTATAAGGTTTGCTTGTCGTTGCCTTTTATTATTTTCAGTCATACCTTAATTGTGTCTCGTCGCTTACAATGACCGATAACGCTCTAATGCGGCACATTACCTGGTAAAGGTTTTAGCGTTCGGCCAGGATACCCAGCATCTGTTGGCATTCGTTTATTTAATTAATTATCAGGCGATTGCTAACTATTTGGCTGTTCTGTAAATTAGCTCTTAAAAAATAGACTCCTTGTCTAAGGTTGCCAAGTTGTAGTTTATACTCCATTGAATTTATCTTCTGTTCGCAGGCTATCATTCTGCCTAAAAAATCGTACAATTCAACTCTATTAATGCCCTCATTTGATTTGATCGTTACGGAAGTTTGATATTTGGCCGGATTTGGATAAACTTGGAACATTTTATCATTATTTTTCAAATCACTCACTGATACACAATAATTAAAACAAGCGGCATTTTCTTCATTCAAATATAAAGTGTTGACATCTTCCTGAAAACAGATCAATTCGCGAAAACAGATGCATAAAATACAAGAGTAGTGCGGATATAATAGTCCTGAAACACTTCCAACACCTTCAATCCATGACATATGCGGGCCAGAGTCGAAATTTATTCTTCTTCTGTAGCTTTGGTCTTCTAATAATACAGAATCAACAGATACCACCGTCATATAATTATTTTCATTAATATCACATTCAAGGGCCAGACACGACATAAACATTGTATCGCCAACATTCAAATTAAAATCATAAAGAAGAACACTATGATCGCACCAGGTGTAATAGAGAAACACACGTTTGTTTTCTTCTCTTAATCCGCCAACATAAGAGGTAGAATTACCGTCATTGGAGTATATTTTTTTATATAAATACGAATCTATTACTGTGTCCCCCATTAAATAAAAGGTATTCTTGCAATACTCTGGCGGATCACATTGACCTTGATACAATTCGATCTCATTCCAATAGACATTGGAGGTGGGAAATGGCACGTATTCCTGAGCGTGCACCAAACTAAAGGCAGATAATAAAACGACTAACAGCCATGTTTTTTTCATAGCTGGATAATTTTAAATTATAATAATGAATGTAAAAATAGTAAAATAATTTTTATTGCATGATTTCAAAACTTTAAAAAGTTGTCAAATAATTTGTACTCTAATAGGATTTTCAGCTTACTACTCTTATTTTCTATTAAGTAAGGGGCTCAAATAAAATTGATAACCGCCAAAACTTTTTTATCGAAATTGAATCAGAATCTGTTTGTCCAAACGTAAAGGACATTCTCACAGCCAATAAGGTCAAAGTAATTGCTACTTTCCTCATGTTAAAAGGTTTATTAATATCTTAAAAAGGTATATATCCTCCAATAGAATACATTAACATAACAGGAGGTAGTACATAATCATCAGGCATTGCTGGTCCTTTCTCCAATGGCACGCCTAATCCAATCTGAGCAGTGAAGCATTTCTTACCTCTATAAACGAAATTTGGTCCGATTGCATTTTGAGCAAAAGAAACACCAATCCCTTGATTCCAATACTGAA
>JAAYWF010000164.1 GCA_012516825.1 Lentimicrobium sp.
AAAAATAGCTAAAATGCTTTATACAACCAGTTTTAATAAAGAGTACTCAAATTAATCTTGGATTTTTATAATAAATCTTAAAAAAAAATGAAGGAATAATTAAAGGTTTACATTTGCATCCTGTTTTTTAATATCATTATTTATTAAATCATTACATGTATGAACATTTTCGTAGGAAGCTTGCCCTTTAGTTTAGAAGAGAGCGAGCTGCAAGAATTTTTTGAAGAGTATGGTGAAGTAACATCAGCGAAGATTATCACTGATAAGTTTTCAGGGAGAAGTAAAGGCTTTGGCTTTGTTGAGATGCCCAATGATGAAGAGGCAAGAAGGGCTATTGATGAGCTGAACGGTGCCGAGGTTAGTGGTAGGACAATCGTTGTTAATGAATCGGAGAAACGTGAAGGAGCGCCAAGAAAAAATGCACCGAGAGGTGGCAAATTCCGTGGTGGCGGTGGATATAAAAGGGGCGGTGGCGAACGTTAAGACGGTAAATCGGCAAACACGATTGATGTATTGAATTTTGCCGATGAAAAGGTGAGCGAGCCAAACCATACGGGCTTTAAAGAAGGATTTGTGAGTATTTAGGACAACGGGTGTATTTGCCTTTTTGCAGATTTTATTGATGCAATTAAAAATAATCGAAAGCCCTATGTTGATGTAGAAAAGGGAGTTAGAGCATTGGAAATTATTTTAGCCATAGATAAATTTTCATTTTTATGAAAACCAATACAGTTATTATTAAAATATTGTGCTTCAACAGACTTTGTAGGAAAATTTAAGAATGACAAAAAAAATATGTCATATTACAAGCGTGCATCCACGATATGATGGAAGAATATTTCGAAAAATGTGTGTGTCGCTGGCAAACAACGGCTATGATGTTACTTTACTGGTTATTGATAACAAACCCGATGAAGTCAAAGATGGTGTACATATTATCCCTATTGATAAACAGTTTAAAAATTCTTTTGATCGTATTTTTAATTCTTGGAAATTCCTCTATAAAAAAGCTTTGGAAATTAATGCCGATATATATCATTTGCATGATCCAGAGCTCATACAACTCGGAACCAAACTTAAACAAAAAGGCAAAAAAGTTATCTTTGACAGCCATGAAGATTATGTTTTAAGTATATTGCAGAAAAATTGGTTGCCGCAATTTTCGCGCACCCTTGTTCAAAAAATGTATGCAAAATATGAAAAGAAAAAATTAGCGAAATTTGATGGGATTATAGGAGTTACCCCGCAGTTAATGACCCACCTAAAAACAATTAACGATAACATAGTAATGATAACTAATTATCCATTGTTAGAAAACGTAAAAAAAAAGGATAGTTCTGGTTTTACCCTTTGTTTTGCCGGAGGTATTACTCCAAATTGGTCGCATGACTCCATTATAAAGGCTGTAAACAAATTTGAAGGGGCTGTGCGATATAATTTGATGGGTAATATAGACGATAGGTATAAGGAAAAGCTACAAATGCTTGAAGGTTTTAAATATGTCAATTTAATTGGTACTGTTTCATATCATGATGTATTAGAATATTATGGGGCATCATCTCTTGGTATCGCACTTCATAAGTATATGCCTATGGTCTATGATCATGAAGGTTCGTTAGGCAATACTAAAATTTTTGAAATGATGATGTCGGAACTACCCGTTATTTGTACCGACTTTACTCTATGGACTGAAATTATAGAAAAAAATCAAACGGGAAAATGTATTAACCCTCATAGTGTACAAGAAATTTATGATGCTATTGCATTTTTTATTAATAATAAAGATGTTGCAAACCAATATGGAAAAAATGGACGTAAGATAGTTGAGCAAGAATATAACTGGAGCACTCAGGAAAAAAAACTCTTAGATTATTATGCAAAACTATAAATTATGTGCCATGCAAAACAAAGAGTGTAGAGAATGAAAGTTTTAATATTGTCTAGAGGAATGCCAAGTGAAAAATACCCAATGCATGGTATTTTTGAGTTTGACCAAGCTCGTGCTTTAAAAAAACAAGGTGTAGATGTTGCAGCTTGTTGCCTTGATATACGATCTGTCAGAAGAACAAGGAAGTTTGGTATAGAAGTTACAGAACTCGAAGGCATGCCCGTATTCAAATACGACATACCGATAGGTCGTGCCCCACAAAGCATGAGTAATTTTGTGCGTTGGTGTATGTTTATGCACATCTACAAAAAAGTATTGAAAGCTTGGGACAAGCCCGATATTATTCATGCGCATTTTGGGAGAGCCACTGGCTATGTTGCAATGAAGGCAAAAGAAAAATATGGCATTCCCTATGTTCTCACAGAACATGATAGCACTGTTCATAAAGGAAACTTTAGCAAGGGCAAAACCGAAGCCTTAAAAAAAATATATAAAAATGCAAACGCTAATATTGCGGTAAGTGCTCCGTTTGAAAAAGTACTCAACAACAGATATGCAAGTAACTTTGAATACATTCCAAATATAGTTGATACATCTGCAATACAGTTGTCTAGGCAATGTAGCAAAAACAATTTTGTTTCTATCGGTAGTTTAAAAAAAGGCAAAGGTTTCGATGTTTTGATAAAAGCCTTTGCACAACTACACGATAAAAATGCAATGCTAAAAATCATTGGCGCAGGCGAAGAGGGGAATGCTCTAAAAACCTTAACCAATTCGCTCGGGCTATCGTTGCAAGTTGAATTTTGCGGTTTTTTGCCAAGGAGCAAGTTTCAAAATATTTTTGATAATAGCCTTTGCTTTGTCTTAGCTTCGCGCTCAGAAACCTTTGGTCTTGTATTTATTGAGGCAATGGCAGCAGGCTTACCCGTTATTGGTACACGCTGTGGCGGGCCGGAAGGCTTCGTAACTGACGATGTTGGAATTCTTGTTGATGTTGACGATGTGGATGCACTTGCTGCGGCTATGAAAAAAATGATCGAAGATAAAGACAAATATGATTCTGAAAAAGTTAGAAAGTATGCAATTGATAACTTTTCGCCAACGGTAGTTGTACAGAAGTTGTTGGCTCTGTATGAAAGAGTTTTAAAAATACCTATATGATATGAAGAGATGTGGTTTATTAACAGGGAATAAAATGATTATGAAATTTGAAACCGAAAAAAACAAAACCCTAAAATTTGCTTTAATGTTTTTATACGCCTTGTCCGCAATGCTCGGATTAGGCTTTTACATTAGGGTACACCCTGCTATTGCTCTTAATCTTTACAGAGTGTTTGTTCCTATTCTTTTTATTATTATTACACCGCAATTGTTTTTTGCCTTTAAGCACAGATTGTTTTCCAAACTTGACATAGCTTTGTTCACTGTATTAGCAACAATGATTCTATATGGATTTGTTATGTTCTTTTTGTCCGAGTACGTTACTTCTTTAAAAGATAGCCTAAAAGAAAACCTTGAAGTAGTATTAGGCATTTTTTCTCTTGCAATTTTAATTACCTTAATAAAAAACGAAAACGATTTACTGACATTTATAGACATTGTAAAAGTCTTATTTGTTTGTTTGCTTATCTTTGCCTTGTTTGAAATTTTTACCGACATACATTTACCCCTCAGTAGATATTCTGATTATTATTTAATGCAGCGCTTGGGTTATTTGCCTTCAGTGCCATTTTATAGCGCTACAACTATCTTTCATAATGAAAATGATTATTCTACATATTTAGTCATCTTTGCGCCTTTATTTTTTGCGAATAAAAAAGACTCTCGTTTTTTATTTATTGTAGATTGTATAATTTTAGGGCTTATACTCTTTGTTTTGCAAATAAACAGAGCATGGATATGTTCTGTTGCGTTAATTATTTCGGTTGTTTTTTATCTTTTAGTAAATAATAAGTCGTTTTTAAAAAATATTTTGAAAATTATCCTTGCAGTTGCTATATATCAGTGTGTTTATTTTTTTGCCGGAATTTTAGATCCGAACTTTTATCATATGAAAATGGGGCTTCTAAATGAGCTTTCAGGTCAGCAAGAAACAGCAAGCATCGGTTTGGGTTCTATGTATAGAAGACTATATACCTATTTTGTAAGCGTAAAAAACATGTTTGTTCAAACATACGGGGTAGGTATTGGTCCTGGTGGATTTTTTAATTTTTTAGAAAGCTTAAATGATAAAGACCTTCTGTTAAGCCCTCACTCAATGTGGGTTGAAATATTGGTAGAATACGGTATTATTCTTTTTTTAACCTTCGCTGCATGTATAATATATTTGTTTTACAATGTGTGCGTACTGTTTAAAAACACTAAAAAAGAAATTTATGCTCAAATTATTTGTATGGTTATTGCTTTTGTACTTGCCTCTAATGCTCCAAGCGGTTTTTTCGGCATGGATTTTATGTGGATTCCTATAGGACTATCAATGATTGCTTCAAATCTGTTAATCTTGCGTGAGAAAGAAAAACAAAATACTTATGTATTTCGTAAGGAAAGTTATTAAACTTAAATAAACGTAGATACTATGAGTGATTTAGTGAGCATAATAGTTCCTGTTTATAATGCTGAAAAATATTTGAATAAATGTTTAGATAGCATTGTAAATCAAACATATTCAAATCTTGAAATTATTCTTATTAACGATGGGAGTACAGACAACAGTCTATCAATATGCAACGATTATACTAATAAAGATGGTCGTATTATTGTTATTGATAAACACAATACAGGCGCTGCAGATTCCAGAAATGAAGGTCTAAAAAAAGCTACAGGTAAGTATATTATGTTTGTAGATTCTGATGATTTTATTGACCTTAATATAATTGAAAAAAAGCTAACAATGCTTGTTGGTTTTGATGACACTATTGCTATGTGCAAAATGGGTGTTTGTTTTTCTTTAGATCATATTCAAAAACAAGAAGAAAATCTTTTAAAAACAGCATATGGAAACAATGCAATAAAAAACAGTATTATTTATCGCTATTTTTATCCGACC
>JAAYWF010000165.1 GCA_012516825.1 Lentimicrobium sp.
CCAAGGGTTCGGCTGTTCGCCGATTAAAGTGGCACGCGAGCTGGGTTCAGAACGTCGCGAGACAGTTCGGTCTCTATCTGTTGTGGGCGTTGGAAACTTGAGAGGACCTGACCTTAGTACGAGAGGACCGGGTTGGACAAACCTCTGGTGTATCTGTTGTAGCGCCAGCTGCATCGCAGAGTAGCTATGTTTGGATGAGATAAGTGCTGAAAGCATCTAAGCACGAAACTCACCTCAAGATGAGGTTTCCTTTAAGGGCCGTTCAAGACTAGGACGTTGATAGGCTGCAGGTGTAAAGATGGTAACATCTGAGCCGAGCAGTACTAATTGCCCGAAAGCTTTCTACAGTCGTGATCTTCAGGTCAGACCTAAATTAATGTATTTTCTTTCTAATATATGTCTAAAATATTGAAAATCTTATGGTGACTTTAGCGGTGGTGTTCACCTCTTCCCATTCCGAACAGAGAAGTTAAGCCCGCCAGCGTCGATGATACTGCCAATAGGTGGGAAAGTAGATAGTTGCCAACCTCTTTAAAAACCTCGACCTTTGGTCGGGGTTTTTTTATACACATGAAGAAACAAAAAGTAGATTGAATACACACAAGAACTGTGTTTAGTGGTATTTGATTGGGAAAATTAACATATGAGTATCTTCTTACTAAAAAAAATCAAAGAGATACCAGATAAAATTTTAATTATTGCACTTTAGTGCTTGCCCAGCACAAATTTGTTTATGCTGATTATAACCATTAAATCTGAATAGTCCTTATAATTCAACAGTTCGCCCAAATTGGCATTTTACTGGATAATACGGTTTGAAAACAATAATGATCAATGTTGATCAGCATCACGCTTGCAGCATCAGGTAAATTTTGATAAGCTTTTTCAACTGCTTTAAGATCATTAGAATTGTAACCGGATTTTGGTAATTGCTGTTTTAATTTTATTGACGTTAGTTTTTTCAGACAATAATCATCAGTAATAAGATTTTCTGAGATATTGACCTGAATATTGGATATTACTTTTTCAAAAAAAAAGTTCTCTTTTTAATTGTCTTTTTAAATGTGCCGCACACTACCTAAGAGTGAATCTGAACGGTTTCAGTTTTCTTTTTCTCTTGAGATTTGACTGTATTTGGGTGAATAAATACAAAAGCAAGAGCTAATATTGTTATTTAAACAAGACCTGTTTTTTTATGATTGATAAGTTTTTAAAAATTCGAATTTTGATTTTACTCAATAGCAAAACGTAATCCAATATGTATTTTTGCACCCATGATTGGTCCCCATACCATTGATGCGTCAAAATAGTTACCAAAAGGATCATTGGCGGCAACTATTGGGTGCCGTTGACGATAACCTAAAAGGTTTTCACCTCCAAGATATATGCTCCATTTTTTTAAATATCTGGTGATTTGTGCATTGAGTATCGTATAGGCAGGGAATGTTTCCTCGAGTTGGTATTCGGGCGGGTTTCCTATGGTTTTTGGTAGTCTTCCGCCACCATTAAACTGGCTGGTAAAATCAAATTGCCAAAGATTTCTGTATGTTGCATAAGATAAAGTAACCAGTCCTTTATATTTGCTTATCAGGGGTTTACGTAAAAGATCGCCTTCATAGGTAGTTTTTACGTCTGTTAGCCTAAAAGCAGCAACCATATCAAGTCTTTTTAATAATTCATAATTTATTTCTAACTGAGCGCTATTTGAATATGATTTGCCATCGAGGTTATAAAGCCTGATCTGGCTTACATCACTATCAATATCAAAAATTACTTGATTTACAAAATTAGTTCGATAAAAATCAGCGCTTATAGTCATCTGTTTTCCTAAAAGATTAACATATTGTGTCAAGTGCATCCCGTAGTTCCAGGCCTCTTCTTGTTGTAATTTTTCAAGAGGTTTAATATCTCTTGAACTGGCGAGAAACGAAATGTTTTCAGCAATTACATTAGGTGTACGATAGCCTTTTCCGGCAGCTACTCTGATAATGGTATTGGGATTCAAGGTATATCTTACATGCATTCGAGGCGTAAAAAAAGCGCCAAACTCATTATGAAAATCTGCACGTATTCCTGTAATCACTGTCAGTTTATCGGGCATGCTGTAAGTATATTGAAAATATACACCCGGAACACTTTCCTTCATTGAGAAAGAGCTGTCAGTTATCATTTCATCGTAGTTGTTGTAGATGTAGGTCAGGCCGGTTGTATAACTGTGTTTTGTATTACCTAAATATGATTGAAAAATCAGATTGTTGTACGAGCTGTTCTGTCTTGCTGTGTAATCTCTAAGGCCAAAAAAAGAATTTTGATCCTGCAAGGTGAATGAATTAATCAATGCCATACTAGTGGCTGGCCGATGAAAGATAATCCCATTTTTTGCAAATGCTTGTAAACGTTTATTATGGATATTTATACCGTATGGTTTGTCGGTTGATCGCTTTTCATCAATATCGAAATCCATTTGTCCGCTAATCCTGTTTTCATCAATATAATGTATGCCAAATTGAGCTTCGTAATGTTCGTCGCTATATTTCCATCGATTAAAGAGATTATACTGGGTATAGAGTGGATTATCCATAAATCCATCGTTGTTAAAGTCTTTTCGGAAATTATTATGACTTACATGTCCGTAAATCATTGTACTCCAATTTTTATCAAGCTTTGTAGAAGTGTTGATATTGGTTTCAATACGTCCTTCATTATCAGCAAAGAGGTTTATAAAAAGTTTTTCACTGTTATCTGGTTTTTTATACTCAATATTGATTTGGCCGGTTATAGATTCATATCCATTAATTACGGCAGCGGTACCTTTAGATATCTGAATACTTTCCATCCATGTCCCCGGCACCCACATGAGGCCATAGCTATTGGCAAGACCATAAAAATTTGGAATATTCTCCGTCATTAACTGGCTGTAAAGGCCGCTTAATCCTAATAGTTGAATTTGCTTTGCACCGGTAACGGCATCGCTATAGTTAACATCTACCGAAGCATTAGTCTCAAAACTTTCGGATAGATTACAACAAGCTGCCTTGTGCAACTCGGCACGATTGATCTGTTGAGTTACAATAGGATCTTTCCTTGAAATGAATGATCCAGATTGTCTTGCGCTCACTTCAACGCCTTCCAGTTCGGTAATAGTTGCAAGTATAATTTCTATATTTCTTTGATCTTGATGGACATGGATCGTGTCATTAAGATAACCAACAAAACTAAAAACTAAAAGGTGCTCACTATGATCGTCTTCATGCTCGTGATCGTAACGCGCATAATCACTTTCCTGTTTACTTATATTGAAATATCCTTTTGAGTCTGTTGTTGTACCCTGAAGACTATGTGCCCAGTAAACATTGACTCCCGTTAAAGGCTTTTTTTTGTTGTTCTCATCCAGTTCAAACACTCTTCCTGAAGCTTTTTGGGCAGAAGCATTCAATTGAATCAGAATAAAAATGCTGATAAAAAACAATATTTTTTTCATTTGAATTTTCATGTTATTAATAAATCAAACTTTGAAGAATTAGTTTTTATCCACAAAAACCTAAAGAGTAACGAAGTTTTTGTGGTAAAAAAAATGGAAATACTATGCATGCCGAAAATCAGGCTGCAAAGTATTCGGAGGTATGAAAATCAAATGAAGGAGCCAGTTTTAATGCGTGTATGTAGATAATCCGATCCTTTCCGGCAATTAGTGGCGGCGGATGCGAGTATTTAGGATTTATTACCCGATGGGTTTCAGGTAAAACAAATGGAATCTGAAAATTAAAATCAATTATCGAAAGTGATAAGATATTTTGTTTAAGTGAAATCTGTTCCGAATAGTTGAAGCTATCGGCAATTTTGAAAAAACTATGTTTGTACAGGCAACAACCATCATTTTTATAAAATTGATAATCGCTCTTGCATAAAGGCTTCCCACTATTGTTACAATATGATTTTGAAACAATGGGTGAAATTTTGCAAGCAACACTTTCATTATGGTCACAGCATTCAGTAAAGTCAGTAAGTGAGACATCAAAACTCTGGCAATACCCACAAATATGAGTGTAAAAATTTAATCCGCTTGTGGTAATGAAAAACACAAGTGCGATA
>JAAYWF010000166.1 GCA_012516825.1 Lentimicrobium sp.
CCGGAGGAAGCGAGACTATGTGGAATATAGAATATGGACCTGCAGGCTTTGAATTAGGTCAAGGGACGTTGATTACTGGTATCACTTCCAATCCATACCTTTTAAGCGGTCTAACCTCAGCTACCAAGTATGATTTTTATTTACAGTCCAACTGTGGTGGCGGTGGATTAAGTACCTGGTTTGGACCTGCCACATTCACCACAGAGTGTGGGATTTTTGAGCTGCCATTTTTTCAGGATTTCACAGGCGTAGCTGTTAATACAATTCCCGTTTGCTGGACACGAACACATTTTAATTGGGACGTGCAATATACCACTAATGCCGGAGGTAAAAAGCCGGAAATGAGACTTTACTGGTCGCCTGCATTTACAGGTTTAACCTTGTTTAAGTCTCCTGTTGTCAATACTGTTGGCAGGACAGAATTGTTATTGGAATTTAAACACTATCTTGACCATTATGATACACCTTATACCTTAGGTGTAAAAACTTCCTCCGATGGTATTACCTGGAACACTGTCTGGGGAGTTTCTCCTTCGGCCAATATTGCTGCGGAGACAAAAGAGGTTATTATCAACAATAGTGATGTTGGTTCGCCTACGTTTCAGTTTGCCTTCTTCTTCGATGGTAATATTTACAACATTAACAACTGGTACATAGATGATATTAAGTTATTTGCAAATGAGTATGGTACTCTTAGCGGCTATGTAACAGAGGCTACCAGAGGTGTTATTGAGGGCGCTCGCGTTTTTAGCGGCAGCTATGAAGCCTTTACCGATGCTACGGGCTATTATGAGATTGATGGTATATTAGCATATGTATATGATGTTACCTGTGAAGCTGATGGTTATGTTTCTGTAACAGAGGTTGGTGTAGAGATTTTTAATAATGAGGTTACCGAGCTTGATTTTCAATTAGGAACTCCCAATATATCTGTTGATCCTGGGTTCATCTCAGCAACTACAGAGCCAGGCGGTACGACTATTGAAACTCTGACTATCTCTAATCTGGAAGGTACAGCGCCTTTGACTTGGAGAGCCAAGGTTAAGCCATTGTCGGATCATCAAACCTCGTTACCCATTTTAACTCAGCAGCAGCCTAAAATTATTGGAGCAGATAAAGTAAATCCGAATCCATCCGGTGTTAAACCAAATTATACTGATGAAATGTTTGATTTCTTGGGAGCTTTCCCAGTGGTTGATCTTGATGGCACGTACGGTATTGTTTGCGATGGTTATTTCTTTTATACCGGAAATTGGCAATATAACAGATTTGATAAATACTCGTTATATGGTGAATTTCTTGAGCGTTTTGAAATTCCCGGTGTAAGCTGTACCATAGATTTGACTTATGATGGTGAGTATTTTTATGGTTCTCCTAATAATGATACTATTTATCAGATGGATTTCGAGAACAAGACTCTTGTGAGCACTATAATTGCTACCGGTAGTATTATAAATAGCATATCCTATGATTCTGACAATGATGCCTTTTGGATTACTACTGATGACTACTATGGGCCTTTAAAACTTATCAGCCGTACAGGAGCGACATTGAAGACTCTCACCACTATTAATACTGCTATGAGTGGTTTTGCTTATGATAATGTATCAGAAGGTGGTCCGTTCTTGTGGGCTTACACGCCTGTTGAAGATGATCAACATATCCTTGTTAAGTTGGATCTGACTACCGGAGCAGCTCAGCAGACTTTCAATTTAATGCCTTATGGTATTTTTGGCAATAATTCGCTTTCTGGCGGTCTTGAAATCACTAATGCTGTTGTGCCTGGCAAATGGACATTTATTGGCTGTTCTCAGAATGACGTTATTTTTGTTGTTGAGCTTACCGATGATGCTTCAGCGTGGATTTCTATTGCTCCAAAGCAAGGTGTTGTTGAGCCGGGCAGTTCCGATCAGATAGAAGTAAATTTTAATGCTACCAATCTTGAGGAAGGTGTTTACAATGCAAGTGTTGTGATAAAATCAAATGATCCCGTTACTCCACAACTCAACGTTCCGGTAACACTGTTAGTTGGCGAATATCCTTCACAGGATATCCTTATTCCTTTGGGCTGGAGCGGATGGTCGGCTTATTTTAATACGAATGGAGCTTCGTTTGAAAATGTTGTTGCTCCTGTTGTTAATGATATGATAATCACACAACACTTTACCGAAGTGTTCTGGCCACAATATGGCATTAA
>JAAYWF010000167.1 GCA_012516825.1 Lentimicrobium sp.
TATTATAGCCATCCTTGTTTGCAGTTAAGGTATAATCGCCTTCAAGCACATCCTCTATTGTATAATTACCAGTATTATCAGTAAATGCAACATAATTGCCCGGATCGGTAGTTACCTCTACTCCTTCAAGCGGCAGACCGCTATAAGAATCGGTAATTAAACCTTTAAAGATACCTGAGCCAATAGTCTGGAATTTCCAAATTGGAGAATTGACTGAACCAGCAGAATTCATAGTATTGACCTGCCAGTTATAGTTCTTCTTCTTATCCAATATTAATCCTGTACTGGCAAAATCAAAGGAGTCGCCAATAAACCAAGGCGATGTGTAAATAGTGGTAGTATTTGGTGGAGTACCGGTGGTAATTATCAACCTATTAAAGGCCGATGAGTTGGCAATCCACGTAAACTCCGGCTGCAAGGAAACTAAGGTGGCATTATTTGCAGGTGATATCAACGTAGCCGGTTGAGGCGGAGCAAGTGCGCCAACAAATAATTCTACGGGAACTGTGATAACGCCCTTAGATACCTCCTGACCGTTGTGAGTAATGTTAATATTGGCAAAGTAAATACCCTCCTCAAGATTGGTAGCATCAAAACCTACTTCTATCTGGTCGGAACTACCCGGCTCAACAACACCTTGCTTTGGAGCAATAGAAACCCACGCTGAAGCATCATCGGTAAGCTCAACAACAAAAAGAATATCATTCTGAGAACAACCAATAAATGTCCATTTGCCAGGAACAACAGCATTTGTGATTTCAAGACCGCCAGAACGCGACTCAGTACCAAAAATGCCATAAGGCATTAGATCGAAAGTCTGAATAGCTGCTCCGGTAGTCAGATCCACCTTAACAAGTTTATGCTGATCTGCTAAAGTAGGCGTGTAAGCCCATAAAAATGGACCACCTGCTGATACATTATCATAAGCAATACCGCTTATACCTGTAACAGTAGTGGTTAGAGTCTGCAATGTCTCTCCTGTACGGCTGATTAGTTTGAAAGGTCCAGAAAAGTTATTAGCAGTAATCCAAAAAGCATCATTGTCAGGATCATAAGATATACCACGTACTTGATTACCGGCAGCAGTTATGGTGCTTACAAGAGTCTTGTTCTTAAAATCCATCTGATAAATAATATTGTTAGCAGGAGAACCATAGAAATACTCACCATCATAAGTCAAATCATTGGTTTTGCCTGCACCGGAAATTTCAAAATGCTCAATAAATTCACCATCTAACGAGTACTTATCATATCCGTTATAATACCTATTACCGGTATAAAGGAAATCACCATCGCAAACAAAACCGTATGTACCATCATCATCAACCACCGGGAAATAAGCCAAGAGGTCAAGCATTTCATCAGTATAATCTGGCTTAACACCGGATGGATTCGGAATTACATCATCTGCACCAATAATCTTATGCTGCTGCTGAGTTAAAATGGGTAATAAGCTTTGATGATCCGACAATATCTTAACTCTGGCTCTCCAAGTCAAAGGTGCCGTACCTTCCAGATTAGAGATAGTCAGAGTTTCAATAGTCGTACCGCCTGGCTCTGCACTTGCTGAGATGAATTCAGGATCAATAGATATATTAGAAATTCCTAATTGAAAATTAAGCCCGGTAACCTCATTATTAAAAATCTCTACACCAACCTCTGTTACAGAAACATAACCATCGGCTTCGCAAGTAACATCATATACATCTACTATCATATCGGCAATCTCATAATAGCCCGTTGCGTCGGTAAAGGCCTCGTAGCTACCGCTAAAAACGCGAGCGCCCTCAATAACACCGCGGATAGCCTCTGTTACATAGCCGCTAAGAGTACCATACTCATTTGCAAATAACTTAACATCATCTATGTTCCAGTTTTTAATTTTGGAAGTATTACCTTCAAAGAAGAAAGCAAACTGAAACGTAGGCGAACCAACATCACTATTGTTGATAATAACCTCTTTTGTCTCCGCAGGAATATGGGCTGAAGGAGAAACTTGCCAAACGGTGTTCCAGGTAATGCCATCGGAGGAGGTTTTTACACCTAATTTATAAGGTGTACCATAATGGTTGAGATAGTGTTTAAATTCCAATAACAATTCTGCCTTGCCAACAGTGTTGAAAACAGGAGACTTAAGCAAGGTTAAACCTGTAAATGAAGGCGACCAGTAAAGTCTCATCTCCGGCTTTTTACCTCCGGCGCTGCTGCTAGACTGCACGTCCCAATTAAAATGTGTTCTTGTCCAGCAAACAGGAATTGCACCAACAGCTACGCCTGTGAAATTCTGAAAAAATGGTAGCTCCATAATCTCACACTCTGTGGTGAATGAAGCAGGTCCAAACCAGAGACTTAATTCACCGCCACCACAGTCGGACTGTATATAAAAATCATACTTGGTAGCTGAGGTTAGTCCGCTTAAAAGGTATGGATTGGAAGTGATATCAGTAATCAACGTCCCTTGACCTAATTCAAAGCCTACAGGACCATACTCTATATTCCATACGGTCTCGTTGGCTCCTGGGCTCCATCCAAGAAGCGCACTATTGGTAGTAATAGAACCAACGGTAAGATCACTAGGCGAGATACAACTTGGGGAGTATTGTACATTAAAATCATCGAAGCTTAAGTACCATAGTGCGGATGTTGATGTAACTCTGATAGCAAAATAATAATCGTCTGACACATCAGGCACGAAATTATACTTAAACGGCCTATAAATCTTATCAGTAGTGGTAGTTGAAGTTACAAACGAGTTTCCAATTTGAACGGCA
>JAAYWF010000168.1 GCA_012516825.1 Lentimicrobium sp.
AACACAAGTGCGATAATTAAAGCCAGTATTTGACGAAAAACTTTCATAAATAGAAGTAATAATGATGTAAACGAAAAAATATTTAATTTGGTTTAATGAGTTTTATTAAGTTTGACAAAAATTATCTTAAACAATACATTTATGAATTTTGAAATTTTACAACTTTCTGTAGAGCAAAATGTTGCGTTAGTTACCATTAGTCGTCCATCTGCCTTAAATGCTCTAAATACTCAGTTTTTTAATGAGATGGATGCTATGATTGAAAAAATAAATAGTATGTCCGAGATCAAAGTAATGGTAATAACCGGTGTGGGCAAAGCTTTTGTTGCTGGCGCTGACATTGCTGAAATGGTTAATAAAAATCAAGAAGAGGGCACTGCGTTTTCGAAGCTTGGACAAAATATTTTTCGTACTTTAGAAGAAATGGAAATACCAGTCATTGCTGCTATTAATGGTTTTGCACTTGGTGGTGGCCTTGAACTTGCTATGGGGTGTGACTTTAGAATTGCAAGTAATCTTGCAAAATTCGGGCAGCCAGAAGTAAACCTTGGGTTAATACCAGGCTACGCTGCTACGCAAAGGTTACCAAGGCTTGTAGGTATGGCTGATGCACTTTATCTTTTGATGACGGCTGAGATGATTGGAGCTGACGATGCTTTGCGTATTGGCTTGGTCCAAAAAGTTGTTGAGCCTGAATTGCTTATTGAGGAGACTATGAAACTTGCGAAGCTTATTTGCTCAAAGGGCCCAAAGGCTGTAAAGCTTATTAAAAAGGTGGTTAGAGAGGGTATGGAGGGTAACTTTAAAGATGGTTGTGAACTTGAGGCAATAAACTTTGGATCGCTATTTGGCAAAGGAAATGAAGGAGAAAAAGGTATGAGAGCTTTCCTGGATAAAGTGAAGCCAAAATGGGAATAATTTTTTTAATTGTATTTCTAATATTATTATGTACAACTGTGAATTCAGTTAACTTGGGATTAAAAAGCAGCCATTTTGTAAATGATTTGAATACAATTATCGTAAAATAATAGGAAAAAAATCATTTTTATATTTACATCGTAAATAATCAAGCAGTTAAATTTAAACTTAAAGAATAAAAAAATGACATACGACGAAAGAATGCAAAAGGTTAGTGTGCTGGGGGCTGCTGGAAAGATGGGTAGCGGAATCTTGCTGCTCACTGCAGTGGAAATGTGCAACCTCAGCCTAAAGCCCGAAAATAGAGGGAAATCATTTGTATTATATGCAATTGACATCTCTGAAGAGGGATTGAACGGGCTTATGAAATACTTGAAAGTTCAGATCAGAAGAATTGCCGAAAAGAAAATGGTATGGTTGCGCGAGGTTTATGCTCATAGGGCTGATCTTATAGAAAACGGCCAAATTATTGAAGAATACATTTTTGATGTAATGAATTTAGTAAGGCCTATTACCGCTATAGAGGCAGCTTTTAATTCAAATCTTATTTTTGAAGCTATTGCCGAAAATCAGGACTTTAAAGTAAAAATCTTTAAAAAGATTGATCAAAACAATCAGGGGAAACCATGGATTTTTACTAATACATCTTCAATTCCGATCAGTGTTTTAAATAAAGAAGCAGGGCTTGATGGTCGTATTCTTGGGTTTCACTTTTACAATCCTCCCGCAGTACAACACCTTGTTGAACTGATTACGATAAAGGAAAACACACGGCAAATGAAGGAATTTGCAATCGCTTATGCGAAAAGCCTTAAAAAGGTGGTGGTGCCTTCCAACGATTTTGCAGGATTTATTGGCAATGGTCATTTTATGCGCGATGCATTGCATTGTATTGCTGAAGCAGAAAATCTTATGAAAGAATTTTCATTTGCCGAATCAATTTACATAATTAATAAAATTTCTCAAGACTATCTGGTTCGCCCCATGGGAATTTTCCAGTTAATTGATTATGTTGGAATTGATGTGGTTCGTTTCATTTTGGCAGTAATGAATCCTTACAATCCGTCTGAAAATTTACATAGTCCTCTGCTCGATAGTCTTTTTGACTTAAATGTTAAAGGAGGTCAGAATTCTGACGGCTCGCAAAAAGATGGTCTTCTTAAATATGAAAAAGGTAAGCCAGTAGCCGTTTTTGATCTACAAAAAAGAGATTACATATCAATTTCTGAGTTTTCAGCAAAATGTGATGAATATCTTGGCGCTTTGCCCGAAAAGTGGCAGCCATGGAAATCGGTAAACTTCTCTAAAAATAAAGAAGAGCTTCTCAAGGCATATTTTGCCGCTATTAAAGGAATGGATACTGTTGGAGCACAATTGGCTAAAGTCTGTCATAATCGCTCGGCACAAATTGGTAAGCAGCTGGTTAATAGTGGAGTTGCTAATAGCGATGAGGATGTCAATACAGTTTTGCTAACTGGCTTTTACCATGCTTATGGTCCGATAAACAATTATTTACAATAAAAAAGACAATCATGAAAAAAATGCAGAAAAAAATATACATGGCTGCTGGTTATAATACTATTTCTATGGGTACCGGCCGTAAGGAGTTCAATCCCAAAAAGGAAAGGCCTGGTTTGGAGTATTATATTACTGAAGCCGGACGCGGGACATTAGCTCAGATTAACGGTGCGGTAAATGTTGACGAGAGTGTGATTGGCAATTTCATGGCTTCGCGTTTTAATAATCAAGGACATCTTGCAGGGTTTATTCCGATGATTGATGAAGGCTTAAAGTTCAAACCAAGCATCAGGGTCGAAGCTGCTTGTGCATCGGGTGGCATGGCGCTTATTACCGGAATAAAAAATGTGCTTGCCGGCGCCGATACTGTTTTGACAATAGGTGTTGAAGTACAAAACACCATGAAAGCTATTTATGGCGCTGATGTTCTGGCTGGCGCCGGATGGTATAAAAAACGTAAAGAGGGACACGCCTATTTTTTTCCTGACCAATTCGGTAAACGTGCTGGTGCTTATTTCGATAAATATGGAAAAGATTATACTCGCAAAGGGCTTTCGCGCTGGTATGCTAATGCAATAGAAAATGCAAGACTTTGTCCTACCGCGCAAGAGTATCATAATACTAATCCTGATCCTGAAAGTACCTGTTTCAAAATGGAACCAAACGGTAAATCTTTTGTAGATTATTTGAATGTCCTTGATTGTTCAAAGGTGTCCGATGCAGCCTCAGCTATTGCTATTCTTTCGGAAACCGGATTAATAAAATGTGGTATTGATAGAAAAGATGCTGTAGAAGTTGTTGGCTTTGCTACTTCCGAACGTAATATAACTTTGGAACCGAGTGATCTAACTGTGATGGAGACTATTAAGGATGCAGCGCACAAAGCACTTGCTAACGCTGGGGTCTCTATTCACGATTTGGCAACTATCGAAACGCATGACTGTTTTACTATTGCCGGCATACTTTCAGTGGAGGCTCTTGGTTTTGCTAAACCTGGCGAAGGCGCTGATTTTGTTTTTAAAGGTAATACAGCTCGTAACGGGCTAATACCGATAAATACAACCGGTGGGTTGATAGGATGGGGACATCCTACTGGAGGAACCGGTGTTCATCAGGCAGTAACAATTTGGGAACAACTTACAGGAAGAACCGGTGAAGCTCAAATAGAAATATCAGAAAAAAAACCTTATGGACTTTCTATTAATATGGGTGGTGACGATGTGAGTGTGGTTACAATTGTTTATAAAAAAGAGTTGTAACATCCGATTTTAATAGTCATTGATCGTTATAAAAAAGTAGAAATAACTTTTCTTAATATTTCATTTGAGAGACTTGTTTAAAAGAGGTAATTTTGGTTTTTAAACAATAAAGCTTTTAAAAAATGGTAACTGTTAATATTTCTAATATTTTCGATTTTGTTGATAAACAAAGAGTATTATCGTTTCAAAAGATAATTTCTAAAAATCATCAAGCGCTTTTGGAAAAGATTGGAGCAGGAAATAATTTTTTAGGATGGTTAACGCTTCCAAGCGATATTGATGATGCGTTATTACGTGATATTGATTCTACTGCGGTAAGAATAAGAGAACTAGCCGATGTGTTTGTTGTTGTTGGTATTGGAGGTTCATATCTTGGCGCCAGAGCCATAATAGAAGCATTAAAACACAATTTCAATCAGTTGCTCCAAACAAAAGGTGCAAAAAATCCTATTATTCTTTACGCAGGTCAAAATCTGTCGGAAGATTATCTGGCTGATCTATTTGATGTGCTTGATAGGTATGATTATGCCATCAATGTTATTTCTAAATCGGGTACTACTACCGAACCGGCTGTTGCTTTTCGCATTTTAAAAAATCATATTGAAAAAAAATATGGAAATGGAGCGAGAGAGAGAATAATAGTAACTACCGATAGTTCAAAGGGTGCTTTGCGGAAAATGGCGAATGACCTTGGATATAAAAGTTACATTGTTCCTGATGATATAGGAGGGCGGTATTCTGTTTTAACATCGGTTGGCTTATTACCCATTGCTGTTGGCGGATTTGATATAAAAGCATTGGTAAACGGGGCGAAAAAAATGCAACAACAATTGGCAGAAACGACAGATATTGAACGCAATCCAGCTGCACTCTATGCCGCAAGCCGAAATGCCCTCTATATGCAAGGTAAGTTTATTGAGATAATGGTAAACTATCAACCGAACTTATCATTTTTTGCTGAATGGTGGAAACAGTTGTACGGGGAGAGTGAAGGAAAAGAAGGGAAAGGAATTTTTCCTGCATCTGTAATTAATACTACCGACCTGCATTCGATGGGGCAATATATTCAGGATGGGGAGCGCAAAATTTTTGAAACTGTTTTATCTGTTGGTAAATCAAAACGTAAACTGTTAATCCCTGCTGAAAAAGAAGACTTGGATCAATTGAATTACATAGCTGGGAAAAATATTCATTATGTTAATCAGATGGCCGAACGAGGAACCACCCTTGCCCATCTTGATGGAGGAGTTCCTTGCATAGAGATCTCCATTGACAAGGTAGATGAATACCATCTTGGCGGTTTGATTTACTTTTTTGAGTTCGCCTGCGCATTAAGTGGTTATACCTTAGGAGTAAATCCTTTTGATCAGCCTGGAGTAGAGGCCTACAAACGCAATATGTTTGCTCTATTAGGGAAGCCCGGTTTTGAAAAAGAGAGTATGGAAATACAGAAGAGGTTAAAAAAGTAAAAAAAAGCAGTTAGTTTTCGGAAGTCTTATCAAGTTGTAATTGAATAAATGTTTTTTCAGCAGCATTTTTTTCAGCTCCTTTTATGGAGAAATCACAGCCGGTGGCATAAAGTTTTTCGTCTATTGTAATTTCAACAAAATATTGTTTTCTATTACCTGACCCCACTTCAGCCACTACATTGAATTTTATTTCTTTATGTTCTTTTTGAGCCCATTCGATCAGTTTACTTTTAAAATTGTTTTCTAATTTCTCCAGGTCGTCAATATCAAAATGAACATTGATGATTCTGTTTATTACCATTTTACGGGTAAAAATATATCCTTTATCAAGGTATATTGCTCCGATAAGTGCCTCAAAGGCATCTCCCGGCATTGATCTAAAATAGGTCTTTGAATCTTGAGTTGATATGATAAAATGATCAATTCCCAATTTTAAAGCAAGCTTATTAAGTTGTTCGCGGCTTACGATTTTGGAACGCATTTCGGTAAGAAACCCCTCTTCGCGATACGGAAACTTTTTAAAAAGATAATCGGCAACGATAGAGCTTAAAACAGCATCTCCAAGATATTCGAGTCTTTCATTAGAAATTTTATGACCACTTTGCTCTGTAGCAGCCGAGCGGTGAATAAGGGCTAATTTATATAAAGCAATATTTTCTGGCCAGAATCCAAAAATATTCTTAAGCGAAATAATCAGATTTT
Source organism: Lentimicrobium sp. (assembly GCA_012516825.1). Taxonomy (GTDB): domain Bacteria; phylum Bacteroidota; class Bacteroidia; order Bacteroidales; family 4484-276; genus RZYY01. The sequence goes on from JAAYWF010000168.1 coordinate 5,867, forward strand.
TATCAGAAGAGAATTGCGCTTTAATTCTGTTGTACAAAATCAAATTAAAACCTATTTGTCCTGAAATTTTTTAAGAGCTATACAAGTGTTATGTCCTCCAAAACCAAATGAGTTTGAAAGTGCAAAATTTACTTCTCTTTTTACAGCGTTACCAAATGTAAAATTGAGGTTATTATCAATATCCGGATCGTCGGTAAAATGATTGATAGTAGGAGGAATAATACTGTTTTTTATTGCGAGTATTGTAGCAATTAACTCAACAGCCGCTGCTGATCCAAGTAAATGACCGTGCATTGACTTGGTTGCATTGAGGTTTATTTTATAGGCATGTTGCCCAAACAAATTAACCACTGCCTTTTGTTCAGCAATGTCGCCAACTGGTGTGGAGGTGCCATGTGTATTTATATGGTCAACATCTTCGGGCTTAATCCCTGCTTCTTCAACAGCAAGTTTCATTGCCATGTATGCTCCAAGTCCGTCAGGATGAGGTGATGTTATATGATGAGCATCGGCAGTACTCCCTTCACCAGCAATTTCAACATAAATTTTTGCTCCACGTTTTATAGCATGTTCGTATTCTTCAAGAATAATTACGCCGCCGCCCTCCCCAAGTACAAAGCCATCCCGGTCTTTATCAAAAGGCCGTGATGCAGTTTTTGGATCATCGTTACGGGTAGAAATTGCATGCATGGCATTAAAACCCCCAATTCCTGCGGGGTTAATACCTGCTTCAGCGCCGCCTACTACAAAAACACTGGATTTTCCTAATTTGATTTGGTTGAATGCATCAATAATTGCATGACCTGAAGAGGCGCAAGCTGATGTAGTAGCATAATTAGGTCCACGAAAACCATATTTAATAGAAATATGCCCTGCGGCAATATCTCCAATAATTTTTGGAATAAAAAATGGATTAAAACGGGGTGTTCCGTCTCCTTTTGCAAATTCAATAACTTCTTGAAGGAATGAGGTGAATCCTCCAATTCCTGTGGCTATTATTACCCCTACCCGATCTTTGTCGAGAGTATCCATGTTAAAGTTTGCATCAGCGATTGCCTGATCGGCTGCAATCATAGCATACTGGGTGTAAGGATCTATTTTTCTCGACTCTTTTCGATCGAAGTAGTTGGCGGGGTCATAACCCTTTATCTCACACGCAATCTGGGTTTTAAACTTTGAAGCATCGAAGCGTGTAATACCAGCAGCGCCGCTTACCCCATTAATAAGACTGTTCCAGAGTTCTTCAACAGTGTTGCCTAATGGGGTAATTGCGCCTAATCCTGTAACGACAACTCGTTTTAGATTCATTGCAGCTGGATTGTTTATTTTGCATTGTTTTCGATGTAGGCTATTGCATCACCAACGGTGCCAATTTTTTCAGCCTGATCATCAGGAATTGCAATATTGAATTCCTTTTCAAATTCCATGATTAGCTCAACGGTGTCGAGTGAATCAGCACCGAGATCATTTGTGAAATTGGCTTGAAGTGTTACTTCGTTTTCGTCAACACCTAATTTGTCAACGATAATAGCTTTAACTCTTGTTGCAATGTCAGACATATTTTATAGTTTTTAATTAGAACTGAGGACAAAGGAAATACTTTTACACTATATGACCAAAATTTTTATACTAATAAAATCGAATAAACTTTGTTAAAACGTTGATATATCGAGCTTTAAGCTGTTTTTATTCTTTTAAACTAAAATAGGTATTTATTCTAAAAAACAATTTTTTTCATTTTTTTCTAGTGTTTGGAAAAATTTCTTTACTTTGATTTTTTTCTTTTAAAAAATAGACATTTACAATGAATAGAATTGCAATTTTTGCGTCAGGTAATGGTTCAAATGCTCAAAAAATAGCTGAGTATTTTTCAAATATCAATTTAGCAAAAGTAACCATGATATTATCCAATAACCCAGACGCTTTCGTATTGCATCGTGCTCGTCAATTTGGCGTTGCTACTAAAGTTTTCGATAGAAAACAATTCTATCATTCCGAAGAGGTTTTGCGTTGTCTTAAAGAAAATAAGATTGATTTAATAGTTCTTGCCGGTTTTTTATGGTTAATACCTGATTATCTTATTAGATCGTATCCAAAAAAAATAATAAATATTCATCCTGCTTTATTACCAAAATATGGCGGTAAAGGCATGTATGGCGATGCTGTGCATAAGGCAGTTATTTCCGCAGGTGAATCGGAAAGCGGTATCACTATTCATTACGTAAACAAGGATTATGATAAGGGAGAGGTGATTTTTCAGGCCAGATGTAAAATTCAAGAAAATGACACGGCGGAAGTATTAGCTGAAAGAATTCATAATTTGGAATACCAACATTATCCTAAAGTGATAGAGGCGATTTTAACAGATGTCCCTTATCCAACAAAAACTGGATAAAACTCTACTTGTTTGAAATTTTACTTTCAAAATCCCGATATTTTAATTAAAGAGTCAATTAGCCGCCATGTATCTATTACACATTTGGCTTGATGAGTATAAACAAATTGTTATGGCCTGTGTTTTCAATATCATGAACTACCAATGGGATTGAATAGTTATTAAATATTACTCAACCTGAATTTAGAGGAAATAAATATTAATGATGTGTTGATTATTCTTTTTATATTTTTGTTGGAAAAGTATTCTCTAAATCAATGAACCTTAAATGAAATGGTATTAACTAGAAAATACGAATTATTGAAACCTGTCAATTGGAGGCACAGGACTATTCTTATTGTTGACGATGTTATTCCAAATTTCAAGATATTAGAAAAGGCTTTGTTGCCCACCCAAGCAAAGATTGAACATGCGAAAATAGGATTTGAGGGGATACGAAAATGCCTGGAAAATCAAAAAATTGATGTGGTACTGATAGAGATTAATTTATCAGAGCTAAGTGAATTGGAATTAGTCAATCAATATAGAGTATTTCGACCTGATCTTGTAATTATCGGGCATTCTGCATTTGTTACAACTGTTACACGTCAGAAGTGTTTGGAAGCTGGCATGGATGATTTTTTTAATAAACCGATAGATTCAAAAGAGCTAATTGTAATAATCGGGATGGCTTTAAAAAAAAGAGACAAAAAATTATAATACCTGACTCTTTGTATTATGTTGTCAAACTGTAACAAACTCATCCTTTTGTTTGTATCTAGAACT
>JAAYWF010000169.1 GCA_012516825.1 Lentimicrobium sp.
GGATCACCTATTTCGAGCAGGCCGGAATCTATCAGCAACTTGATAAGGAAAGTGGATTTTTTGCGTTGCGGATCACTGTAGGCCTCTATCTTTTGCAAAACTTCGTAAAGCCCCTTTCCATCCCTTATCAGGTAAGCTTTGGAATCCGTAATCAAACCGGTAAGTTGACCGCCGCAGATTGCTATAAGACTTTCCGAAGCATCTTTAATTAACTGCGAACGTTCTTCAATTCTGTCAAGGGTGCAGTCATTACTATTTTCATTATACGAAAACCATCTTCGTAACTCCTTTGCAATCTGCTGAGTAGAAAGCAGTGATACCTTTTCGGGGTTGAGCAAGCTGCTGTTTTGTTGTGCCATTTTGATAAATACATGCTCGATGAAATCCCATCCCCAAAGGTCTAACAGCGGATGATGTAATTTGTATGTTTGATGGCAAATAGCTACTGCAAAAAAGTTCATCCTGAGTTTGACCTCATCCTTTAATTTTATCGTCAGGTATTCGCGCTCATAAAAGGTGGGATTTGGCTTGAGATTACCGATCACTTCTGCAATTTTTAAACATTGATCCCGATTAAGGTTAGCTATTTGTTTCATCGTATAGGTCAAATGTGTTTTTATCGAACAGAGAATGATTAAGCAAAAGCATTTCTGTTACTCTTGAATTCCACTTTCATGGATTATTATTTTGAAATTATTGATGATATTGATTTTAATCCACCCAAGTCGTTCATCATCAAGCAGTACGCCTAAATAGACATTTTTCTCCAAAGGAAAATTGTTACAGTTGTTGTGATCAATATCGTATCTGTAAATTGTTGTATCTCCACTTACGCCAATCAACATAGGCCACGAATTTTTATTGCCTGAGGTAAGGGTAAGTGAATCGCAGATAGCCGGGTCGGATTTGCGTATTTTGTCATCCCTTTCTAAAGGGTTTATTTTAAAAGTCAGATTGGTGTTAAGTATCGTGTCGTTGGAGCTGATTCTTATACAGGAATAGTTGAACATCAGATACATGTCCCATGTGCGAGGTTGTGCCCCTTCAAAAATTAGTGTATCGCGATTTAAATACATTGTATCCGTTGTTACAATACCAAGAACCTTTGCAGAGCAATGCAAACAATTGATGGATGCTTGAGGTATTTGCCCCATTCCCGGTGAGCCCCATATCCAACTGACAAACTGAAAATCGTCTAAACCATTGTTGTCGAGATCAATATTATAGGCTTTTTGACTATAATAACCACCAATGAGCGTAGTATCATAAAAGTTGATTATCATGCCCGAATGATCCCCAGCCTTGATTTCCGGAGCACGCTCAATAGTACTCTTAGTACACCCTATAAGCTGGATAATGATGAAAAGAAACAAGAATTTTACCGTTCGATTACTCATCTTTTTTTTCGCAAAGATAGATTTTTATCCCCCTATCCTTTTAGAGTTTGAGCCCACTTTAAAAACTTTGTTTACAGAACGGACAAAGATTTAATTTTAAAAATTCGGCCTTTGTTTAAAATTTGTTTTAAAAGTATTAACAGGATTGATGTCAAAGCAGATACCTATTGACTAAAATACCTCTTCGGAGATAATATCTTTATTTAAAAATAGTGTAACACTCCTTGTACCCCATAGTTAATGCCTTTTTTAAACAGATTAAACTAAATGATAAACAAATTTGGCCTCGTAATAATCAATGTACAACAGTTTTTCTAGTTAGTTTTTTAGCGTTTTTCATATTTCTATCCGGTAGGCATATAAAAGGGTCTTTAAAATTTGTAATTTTACAGCGTTTATTTTTGAGAAGTAAAAAATGAAGGTTGTTTCAAGAGTTGAAGATGTTATTAACCCATCAATAGTTGAGCGGGGTAGTATTATTTGTACAGCTGGCGCTGATGTTACTTCACAGGTTTTGTTACGTTCTCTTGCAGCCGATCCTGTAAATTTTGTTACAGAAAATGGCGCTGTCAACCCGCAAGGCCTTAATATTGCCGAACATGCGGTTTCCATATCGCATCTCGCCGCTTCGGAACACCGGAAAAAACTTCTCAAATACTTTTACGAAAGCAAGGAGTATCATGAACCGCCGGAAGCATTTGGAGAATTATCCCTAAGGGCTTTACACTTTATGAGGATATTGCTACTCCCATTTTTTCCAATCTTTAGTGAAAATTATTAATTATTAAAATATAA
>JAAYWF010000170.1 GCA_012516825.1 Lentimicrobium sp.
AACAACAATACCGTAACTGATAAGTATCATACCGCTGATGTAGCCAAATAACATTCGATGCCGGTCAGTATTTATTAACTGAATAGCGCCCACAAAAGCCAAAAATACTAATGATAAATCGCTTAAAAAGATGCCAAGCGCAAGCATTGTTCCTGATCTGAAACCACGATGAATACTTGTTTGAATTAAAGCAAACAAAGCGGGCCCTAGTAACACCGCTAATGCAAGACCAACTATAACACCTTGAATAAAAGGATTCATTCTTTACTCATTTTTAACTGGAAAATTTTTGATGTAGTCTTCCCAGTCTTCTAATTGTTTGCCTCTTATAACTCTCGGAAATTTATTTTGCGCCCCCTCTTTGCCATGTTCGCGCATCCATTGATAAAAGATTTTTGTAGGTAATACTTCTACAAACACATTTTTTATGGCTTCAATACGCTCAACACGATAATCGTCATTGAGAATTTTTAAATTGCTATCTATTAATTCTTTAGCTACTTCGGAATCTAATTCATCATCAGTGCCTAAAAACCATTTATGGGCGAACATGGAACCATGCTTTATGCCGCTTACCGTAAACTCTTTTACGGTAATATTCAGTTTGTTACACATCATCTCTACTGCACGATTCATATTGTCAACCGAAAGATGCTCACCACAAAGGCTTAAATAATGCCTTGTGCGCCCGGTAATACGTATCTCATTATGTTTTTTTGAGGTAAATTTAATAGTATCGCCAATAAGATAGCGCCATGCTCCGGCATTGGAACTTATGAGCAATGCGTATTCTTTTTCTTCTTCGATCTGGTTAAGAGTCAAGGTTTCAGGGTTGCTTTTCAGATGACCGTCATCATCAAAGTTATGACTATTAAAAGGAACAAACTCGTAAAACAACCCAGTATCTAACGAAATTTGCATGGCGTCAACATAGGGCCTTTTTTGATATGCAATAAATCCTTCGGAGGCAAGATAGGTTTCCATGTAGATTAACGGCTTGCCTAATAAACGCATAAAACCTTTGATATAAGGGGTAAATGAAACACCGCCATGTACATAAATACTAAGGTTAGGCCAGATTTCATGAATATTTTTCAGTTGATACCTCTCAATAATCTTTTCGAGCAGGATCTGCAACCAGGCAGGTACGCCAACAATTACTCCAATATCCCAATCTTTTGCTTTGCGTACAATCTCATCAAGTTTCACAGGCCATTCACGCTCTTTTGAAATCCGGCGACCGGGTTTGTAAAAAAATTGAAACCAAAATGGTATGTTACCGGTGGTTATCCCTGATAAATCACCCGCATAATAAGTCCCGTTATATTGTAAATGTGTGCTGCCTCCCAACATGAGAATCCCTTTTCCTTTTTCAAAAAATTCGGGAGGAAAGTTGTACTGAGCCAATGAGAGTAATTGCCTGACACTTGTGCGTTTTATAGACCTTAAAATATCAGCGGTAATAGGAATGTATTTACTGGATGCTTCGGATGTGCCCGAACTTAATGCAAAATATTTTACTTTTCCAGGCCACGTAACATACGCCTCGCCGTTAAGCGAACGATACCACCATTTGCGAAATATTGAATCATAATCATGAATCGGAACCTGTTGTTGGAACGACTTAACTATATCTGGTGAACGAATGATTTCCGAAAAATGATAAGCTTCACCAAAATGAGTAAACTGCGCTTTGCTAACCAGTCTTTTAAGAACTGCCTGCTGCGCTTTCCAGCCATCGAAGCTCTTCTTGTTTTCCTTAACACTCAAACTTTTAAGTTCGATAGCGTGTTTAATAATTGACCCTATTATTGCCAAAATGTCTTTAGTTTGATTGTTTTTGCAAACTTACATAAAAAATAAATTTAGTTGTTCTTTTTGGTCTCCTCTCTTCTCATTTTTAGCATATTATTTGAAAAAAGTTAGAAATTAAACCAACAAAAACATCTGAAATGAAAACAATTTACATTCTATCCACAGCACTTTTTCTTTTAGTCTTACCTCATTTTTTAAAAGTACATGATAAAATCATTAAGAAAAATCAGGAAATAATCCATTGAAAAATCTTTGAAATGGGAACAATTGAAATAAAACATATTACTACCCAAACTAATTTACGCTACCTGTTTCTTCATATGATTAATACCAAATAGAACAAATAATAGATTGGTTTTATTATGCTAATCTCAATCATGTGTTGTCGAATATTTAATCTGGGTTTTAATTTATATTTTTGAAGTTTGATTTAGCTTGCTTTATGGAGATTATAAAAACAGAAATTCAAGATTTACTGACCATTAAACCTCGTATTTTTAAAGATGATAGGGGTTATTTTTTTGAATCCTACAACTTCAAAAACTTTCGTGAAATAGGTCTTAATGCTGTCTTTGTACAGGACAATGAATCCTGTTCAATGAAAAACGTGCTGCGTGGATTACATTTTCAAAAACCACCTTTTAGTCAAGGCAAGTTAGTGAGAGTTATTCGTGGTTCGGTATTAGATGTTGCGGTTGATCTACGAAAAAAATCGTCAACATACGGTAAATGGGCTTCCGTAGTGCTTTCTGATAAAAACAAATTAATGTATTGGATCCCTGAAGGCTTTGCCCATGGCTTTCTTACTCTTGAAGATAATACCATCTTTTTTTACAAATGTACTAATGTTTACAATCCTGAATCGGAACTGTCCTTAAGGTGGAATGATCCTACATTAAATATTGACTGGGGAATTACTGGATACCCTATTTTGTCAGAAAAAGATAAAGTGGCTCCACTCTTTTCTGATTTTGTTTCCCCCTTTTAGCCTTTTAACAATTGTCATTTTAAAGTTTTAACGTTTCCCTTTTTGCTGTAAGAAATGAGTAAGAATAAATTTATATGCTTGATATTAGTGGTAATTTTATCTATTTTGGCAATTGTATTTATTTTTCAGGCTTTTGGCTTAAAAGAAGTTGGGGGAGATAATGATATAAAGAGGCCCGATAGAAGGCAAATTCCACCTGTTTATAATGTTCTAATTCCTAAAAAGCTTAATTTTTGTGGCGAACCTGTTCCAATGGATATGTTTCTTGTTCGTGAATTTCTTGAACGGGAGCTTACTTCAAATAGCTATTTTCATTCTTCAACGCTCATGCTTTTTAAGCGTACCAATCGTTGGTTCCCAATAATTGAAACGATTTTAGAAAAAAACAATATACCTCTTGATTTTAAATATCTGGCTGTTATTGAGAGCAATCTTGAAAATTCTGTTTCGCCGGCCGGTGCAGCCGGATTTTGGCAAATATTGCCTACTACTGCACGTGAATATGGGCTTGAAGTGAACAATGGTATTGATGAACGTTATCACCTTGAAAAAGCCACTGAAGTTGCCTGCAAATATTTACAGAAGTCTTTCGACAATTATGGGAGCTGGACTCTTGCAGCCGCTGCATATAATGCAGGAAATACTAAAATTACAAAATCATTATCGGAGCAGCTTGTGGATAATTATTACGATCTGCTGCTAAATCAGGAAACCGAACGTTACATCTTCAGAATATTAGCCATTAAAACTATTTTTGAAAATCCGAAACAATATGGATTTTATTTTGAAAATAGAGAGCTTTTTCCACCAATCCCAACCCGAAATATTGAGGTAAATCAAACGATTCCAAGTTTAGTTAACTTTGCTCAGGAGAATAAAATCACATACAAAGTTTTGAAATATTTCAACCCTTGGTTACGGAAAGAGTCTTTACCTAACAATTCAAAAAAGACTTATTACATTAAAGTTCCTTTAGAAGGTTACACCAATTATTCAAAGTTACTCCGGGCTGATCAATTGGATTAATAATGGTTTTATTAATTAAGGTAATCTTTTAGATGCATAACCTTTAATTGCTTTTTAAACTCATCTAAGGTCAGCTTGTACTGACAGTATGTTTTAGCTGTTTTTCCTGGCTCAAGATGTAAAAAGTTATCACTAAAAACAGCATGATCATCAGGTAACCAAAGGTGGACAAAAGCTGCAAAGTGATCTGTTTTTAATTCTATTTCAAATCTATTTTCATTAGAAACAATAGTGGTTTCAATATCAGTGTCAGGAAGATTTAGTTCGCCATAATTAGTAAAGAAATAATAACTCTGATAGCTTTGGGATGAATCTGTAAATAGCGCACTCAAATAGCACTCTTTCGGGTTAATATCTCCAGGGATAGTAGTTTTGCTGAATGATAAAACATGAAAGCTAATGTCGGCTGATAAGGTGATCATCTTTTCGTAATTCCATAACTGATTCCCGGAAAAATCTTTCAATGTAAGCTCAAATTTTCCGGTTGTAGTTTCTATTCTATCTGATACTAGATACACCGATCCGGAGTCTTGTTTCATTATTACTGACACTATGATATTTTTAAATCCCTCTTTTACAGCATATTGCATTGCCTTACGATTGTTATAAAAATCGGTCCCTGCCCAACTTGTTACCGGCCAGCAATCGTTGAGCTGCCAATATAAGGTTCCCATACAACGAGGTTTGGCGCTTCGATGTGCATCAATTGCCATTCTGATTCCTTTTGCCTGTATGAGCTGACTGAAAAAGATAAATTGCTCAAGTGTTTTTGGGTATAGGGCTTCTATTTCAAGATATTCGTTAATTGTTTCGAATCCGGTAGGATGCTTCTGGTGACATTTTAATTCCTGTGAATAAAGCGTGTCCGCTGAACCAGGCTGGAAGCTTCTTATGGTGGAAAGCGCCGGTGCAGCTTGAAAGCCATATTCACTCATAAATCGCGGAACTTTTTCGTAGTAGATATCAAAAGGTTGTTTTCCCCACCACACACCCCAGTAGTGTGCATCACCTTCAAAAAGACTCTCCTTACGTCCCCACCCATGAACGGGTGATGAAGGTAAATAATACCTTTGACCGTCATATTCTTGAACCGCTTTTGGCAAAAGTTGATGAAAAATCTGATTGTACCCTGCCCATATTGCAATGGAATCTTCTTTTGAGATGTTATATTGTTTTTGCCATCCCCAATTATGCCATCCCTCATCCGATTCGTTATTTCCACACCAAAGCGCTAAGCTGGGATGGTTACGAAGCCTACAAATCTGTTGCACAGCCTCTTGCCAAACATTTTCTTTAAACAACTCATCAAAAGGATACATAGCGCAAGCAAACATAAAATCCTGCCATACCAAAATACCTTTTTCATCGCATAACTGATAAAAAGAGTCATCATTATATATGCCTCCACCCCATACTCTCAACATATTCATGTTGGATTCTACGGCTAAATTTACTATGTTTTCGTAATCATCTGGTTTTATCTTGAATGCAAAACTATGTAATGGAATAATGTTGGCCCCCTTTATGAATACCGGCTTACCATTAAGTCGGATGTAAAACGATTCGCCAAATTCATCTTTACCTCTCACCACCTCAACAGTGCGGATGCCATAATCTAATTGGGCTGAATATACAAACCCCGATTCAGTCTTTATTTCGAATCTCAATGGGTATAGGTAAGCTTCACCCAACCCATTACACCACCATAGTTTTGGGTTTTTGATTGAAAAAAGCATTTGATGGTCTTTAGTAATAGTATTGAGATGAAAGTAATCATAATAATACTTTTCTCCAGTTTTTTCATTACTAATTGTCAAAGTTGCTTTTTCATCCAAATCAGATATTACCTTAAATTGTACCGATAGTTCTGCTTTTTTATCGTTCAATGAATTTGTAATAATATGAAGGTCATTGATTTTATGATTTTTCCAAATTTTCAGATAAACTGGTTTCCAGATACCTGCAGTTACAAATTTTGGCCCCCAATCCCATCCAAAATGATAAGCTGCTTTACGTGCAAATACCCATCTGCCTCCTGGTATCGGATAACCATAAGAAGCCGAGTCGGACAGAAAACGATTTTCGGCGGATAGGAACATGATCTCAATATTATTTTCACCTTTAACAAGGTACTTTTTACAATCAATTTCCCACTGGCGAAACATATTATTAGCCTCAAGGATTATCTCCCCGTTGAGTTTAACATGAGCATAGGTGTCGAGGCCGTCAAAAACAAGGGTAATATGTTGGTTTATAAGGATTTCATCATCAATATAGAAGGATTTTCGATAAATCCAATCGTTAGTACCAATCCACTGAAGCTCTTTTTCATTGCATGCATAAAATGGGTCTTCAATCTCACCATTTAACAATAAATCAGTGTGTACTGTACCGGGTACATTTGCCGGACGCCAATCAGCATCATCAGCCTCCAACTTTTTAAATTCCCAGCCGTCATTCAAAAGGATTATTGTTTCTAAAGGCGTTTCCGATCTAAAACATGATATTAAAAACAAGAAAAAAAGGTAAGGCAACTTTTTCATTACTGTTTTTTTTAAATAAAAGGATACTTTTTATATTGATTTTGCGCTGTTAAGCTTTTACACTTTACACCTCAAATAGCTCTTGAGTGTGTAAAAGTATCTATTTTGCAAAATTAAAATAGAATATCATGAGATGGTCTAATCCCTTTGGACAATATTATTAACAAATAAAATTGTGATTGGTGAAGCAAAACCAACTACTAAGATGATCAAAACTTTATAAAGAATTTTATCACCGCACTAAAAGGGTACAAGTCAGAAAAAGTCAAATTTCATTACTGCTTATTGCTATTATCTTTTACTATTAACAGTAAGACCCCAATTATTGTGAAGGTTCCGCCAACAATCTGATAGCCTGCAGGGAGTTTTCCAAAAAAGAGATAGGCTCCTAAAAGAACAAAAAGAGCCGTTGTACTCTGGATAAACGAGGCACGCGAAGCCTCAATGTATTTAAGAGCGCTGTATTGACTATAAGAAGTTATAAATGGCCCCATAAAAGAACCAATGGCAATATTAATTAATGCAGAAGTTGGAATCATCAAACTCATGCCGGTAATTTTCAGAAAGACAAAAGAAGAGAAAAGCAGGAAAATTGCTCTGTTTATTGCAAGCATCGTTGGTGTAATTGTATGAATGTTTCTTTTTGCAAGGATCGTTCTAATGCCGTACAATGATGTTGAAACAAACATTAAACCTGATGTTCCAGAAATATAATCTGTTAAAGTCGCCCCCTTTTGATAACTTACCACAAAAGCTCCGGCAAATGTAAGTACAACACCTAATATTTCAACTCTGCTAAAACTCTCTTTTAACATGAAAATGCCAAATAAAGTAATAAAAATATATTCCATATTTCGTAAAAATGAAGGAATAGTAGGGTTTGGAGTAATGGCAATAGCGCTGTATAAAGCTCCTGTGGCAAAAATTTCAAGCACACCAAGGAATAGTAATATTTTTAAGGATTTTGCCGGGATTGGCCTAAACTGACGATGCTCCTTTGAGCGCATAGCAAAAAGCCCATTCCACAACAATGCCATGGAAAACCAATAAACACCAAACTGCGCAAGGCTTACCTCATTCAATGCTGCCTTACTGAAAATATAAACAGTAGATACAGCAACAGTGGCCAGTAGTGCAAATGAATATCCCTTAACTCTTGGTTGCAACGAAATAATTTTTTATGAGCACAAAATTAAGATGTTTAAAGGGATTCAATACCTTTTGACTATTTCTTTTTTAAGTTTAAAAAAGAACCATGCTCAACAATAACAAAATTCTAATTTTGCTAAATAATTGTATTTTGGCTTTCAATGCATTGATTTTGATTAACTAAAAAATATTTTGATATGAAAAATCCGAAAAAATCACTCCTACTAACTTTATTACTTCTTATTTCAGCAAAAACTTTATTCTGCCAACTATCTGTAATACCGCATCCTGCACAAGTTGAAATAAAACCAGGATATTTTAACCTTGGCGAAGAGACCATGATAATATATAGTAACTCTATTGTTTATCCGATTTTGGAAGAAACGATGAACAAATGGGGTAAATTGATGGGAATTAGGTTGAAAATCGTAAATGATAGTACTGCAAATAAAACGGGTAATATCTTTATTTCATTGATTGAAAAGTACGATTCTATTATCGGCAATGAAGGGTATAGATTGTTTATCAGTTCTACCTCTGTTAATCTTTCGTCAAATACCGCGGCTGGAGTACGTTATGGGTTAGAGACCATTGGCCAATTACTTGAAACTGATAAAGAGACAATACTACCATGTGCCGACATAATAGACTATCCACGGTTTACGTATCGCGGGTTGCATTTAGATGTTTCACGTCATTTCCATCCTCTTGAATTTATTTACAAAGCGATTGATTTTCTTGTAATGCATAAAATGAATACTTTTCATTGGCATTTAAACGATGATCAAGGTTGGAGATTAGAGATAAAAAAATACCCAAAGCTTACTGAAATAGGAGCCTGGCGCGAAAACACCAACGATATAACATGGAGATTGCGTCCTTACACTACCGATCACTCCAAAGCTACTTACGGTGGATTTTATACACAAGATGAAGTAAAAAAAGTGGTTTCCTACGCCGCTGAAAGAAACATTACCATTATCCCGGAAATTGAAATGCCAGCACATGCTATGGCTGCTTTGGAAGCTTATCCTGAATATTCATGCACCGGAAAAAATGCCGGTATCCCTACGGGGAATGTTTGGCCCATTACACATATCTATTGTGCGGGCAAAGAAGAGACCTTTCATTTTTTAGAAGATGTGCTTACTGAAGTTATGGAACTCTTTCCCTCAACCTATATTCATATTGGCGGTGATGAAGCCGACAAAGCTAATTGGAAGACTTGCAAGTTTTGTCAGGAAAGAATTAAAAGAGAGGGTTTGAAAAACGAAGAAGAGCTTCAAAGCTATTTCACTAAAAGAATTGAGAAATTTCTTAACGCTCATGGTCGTCAAATAATAGGGTGGGATGAAATCCTTGAAGGAGGGATTTCACCAAATGCAACGGTAATGTCGTGGCGCGGTGTACAAGGAGGCATTGAGGCAGCCAAGATGGGGCATCATGCAATAATGACCCCTGGAGGCTATTGTTATTTTGATTATTATCAAGGCGATCCTTCTATTGAACCAACGGCTATTGGGGGTTATACAACGCTAAAACAAGTTTACAACTTCGAGCCTATTCCTTCGGAGCTAACTATAGAAGAGGGGAAATTTATTTTAGGCGCCCAGGCAAATTTATGGTCGGAGTATATACTTGATTATCACCATGCTGAATATATGCTTTTCCCCCGCCTGTCTGCACTTTCAGAAGTCCTCTGGTCACCAAAGGATAAAAGAGACTGGGGTAGTTTTTCAAAAAGAATGGAAGAGCAATATCAAAGATATGAAAGACGAGATATCAACTATTCCTTAAGCGCTTTTCAAGTAAAAGCACATGCTGAACCCGATCCGGTAAACAGGCAGTTGTTGATTACACTAAACTCTGAGGCTTACGAACCAGAAATACGTTATACATTTAACGGTAGTGAGCCTGATATTAATTCTACCCTATACACCGAACCGTTTCCCATTTCTACTACTACCCAACTTAAAGCAACGGTTTTTAAAAATGGAGTATCAATGAAACAAGTCCTCACTGAGTTCTACGATCTACATAATGCTTTTATGGCTAACCTAACCCTACAAAAAGAACCTAGTCCACGATATCCCGGCAGCGGAAAATATACCTTAGTGGATGGGAAAATTGGCACGACCAGCTTTACAGATGGGCTCTGGTTGGGCTTTTCCGGAGATGATATGATAGCTATCATAGATTTATATAAAACAACAAAGATTACCTCTACTGAACTTTATGCTTTACAAACGGAAGCATCTTGGATTTTTCCTCCTCAATGGGTAAGCTTTGAAACTTCAAAAGATGGGCAAAACTTTGTTTTACAAGAAACAGTGCAAAAACCAAAAAACATTGGAAAAGCGGATAAAAACATACTATGCTATTCAACTGACAAATCAGTTGATGACATAAGGTATATACGAGTTACTGCTAAAAATTTTGGAGTTTGCCCGCCCGGCCACTCGGGAGAAGGGAATCCTGCATGGCTCTTTGTTAGCGAAATTAAAATAAAATAGGTCGGTTATTGACTCTAACATTTGTTAATTCTCAAATTCACGTTGAAAAAATGATCGGTGTACAATAGGTTTGTGTCTTATTTCAAATCAAATCTTACTCATATCAATTTCAAAATGGACTGGTTTTTCCTTTGAACTACAATGCAAAACACATTGATCACAAATGGACAGTTCGCCACGGAGGCGTTTTTTCACCATATCATCTACCCTGATTCTTAGCGGTTCAATCCCTATATAGTTAATCACTTCTGCGGCAAAAGCATACATAAGTAGCAGTCGAGCGTTGTCGTCGCCGATGCCTCTTGATTTTAAATAAAATAGTGCATTCTGATCCAACTGGCCTATAGTGGTGCCATGGCTGCATTTAACATCATCAGCATAAATTTCGAGAAAAGGCATCGTGTTAACAGTAGCTTTATCGGTAAGAAGAATATTCTTATTGTTTTGGTATGCATTTGTCTTCTGAGCATCTCGCCTTACAAGGATATGCCCGTTGAATACTGCGCTGGCGCTATCATCTAAAATACCTTTAAATAACTCGTTGCTAAAACAATTCGGGTAAGCATGATCAACAAAAACCTGATTATCCACATGTTGCGAACCATCCATCAGGTAAACACCCATTATATTGGCCTCAGCATGTTCACCGTTCAAAGTAACATGGATATCGTTTCGAATCATTCCACCATTTAGCGTGATGCCATTAGTAAGAAGTCTGGCATTTTTTTCCAGATTGAAAAAAGCTGAATTGATGAAGGTGGAATTATTGTTTTTGTTTTGAAGCTTATAATGGTCTAAGGATGAATTTTCACCAATAAAAACTTCGGTAACAGTGTTAGTAACACTACGTTGCTGATCAACTGAATCATCACATTGCAAAAGTTGCAAACGAGCATTACGGCCAAGAATGATCAAGTTATGGTTTTGAATAAAAATATTCCTATAATGCCGTATTATGTTAACCATCTGCATCGGAATCTCCACATGAACATTATCCGGAACATAAATGAACGTGCCATCTATGGCAAAAGCAGTGTTTAACGCTATCAGACTATTTTTTTCAATGTTAGCTATTGAATGTAAATATTGGTTTACAATATCGGCATGGTGTTTTTTAGCAGCTTGTAGGCTTCCTATTATTACTCCATCTTGAGTTTTTTTTAACGATCCGTTTTCTGAAACAAACCAGCCATTGAGCTGTGAAATAACATCGGTAACTAAACTTGGAATATTACATTGAAAAATTGTTTTAAGATCAATACCTTCAAGAAATGCCGGATCGAAATAGATGTGATAATTCTCTTTAATCGCTGCCGAGAGATCGGTATTACGCCACTTCTCCATTTTTGTATTTGGAAATCCGTTTTGCCGGAAAAGCTCAAAAGCTTTTTTGCGATGCATGATCATTTCAGTTGTCTCGCCGGCAAGGAGAACATCACTGTTATCTTCGAACAATCGAATTAAATCCGCCTTTAAACTCAATTGATTTGTATTGACTTCCATAATTAAAGGTTTTCTGCTTTTATCCATTCGTAACCCTTTGCTTCAAGTTCAATAGCCAGTTCTTTACCACCTGACTTAACTATACGTCCATCATATAATACATGAACAAAATCGGGCACAATAAAATCGAGTAAACGCTGGTAATGGGTAATTACAATTGTTGCATTATCGGGTCGCTTAAGGGTATTAACTCCATTGGCTACCACTTTCAATGCATCAATGTCCAATCCCGAATCGGTTTCGTCGAGAATGGCAAGGTCAGGTTTAAGCATGGCCATTTGAAAAATCTCATTTTTCTTTTTTTCACCTCCTGAAAAGCCTTCATTTACAGAGCGATTTGTAAGTTTTGAATGAATACCGACAAGATTTTTGGCCTCTTCCATCATCTTAAGAAACTCAGCAGCTCCGATTGGTTCTTGCCCCTTATAGTTACGAATTTCATTAATGGCAGTCCGCATGAAATTAACGATGGTTACACCTGGGATTTCTACAGGATATTGAAATCCGAGGAATATTCCTTCCCGTGCCCGCTCTTCTACCGACAAATCATCAAGTCTTTTTCCTTTATAGGTAATCTCTCCTTTTGTAATTTCATAAATACCCTCTTTACCAGCGACCACTGCTGCAAGGGTTGATTTACCTGTTCCGTTTGGCCCCATTATGGCATGTACTTCACCAGCTTTTACTTCGAGGTTTAATCCTTTAATAATTTCTCTTCCCTCTATAGAAACGTGCAAATTCTTTATTGACAGCATTTTAAATTGTTTTTTTCCTTTTCTGGATAAATATTTACAAATAATTTTATTTTTATTAACCCACACTACCTTCGAGGCTTATCGAAAGGAGCTTTTGAGCTTCGACAGCAAATTCCATTGGCAACTGTTTTAATACCTCCCTAGCATATCCATTTACTATTAGTCCGATAGCGCTCTCTTCGCTAATACCACGTTGTTGTAAATAAAACAACTGATCTTCTGATATTTTTGAAGTTGTTGCTTCATGTTCCACTATTGAGGATTTATTTTCATCATGTATGTACGGAAAAGTGTGAGCTCCGCATTTGTCGCCAAGCAACAATGAGTCGCACTGTGTAAAGTTCCTTGAATTTTCAGCTTTACGCACAATTTTCACGAGGCCACGATAGCTATTATTACTAAATCCTGCCGAAATTCCTTTTGAAATAATAGTACTGCTTGTATTTTTCCCAAGATGAATCATTTTAGTACCTGTATCGGCCTGTTGATAATTATTGGTAACAGCTACCGAATAAAATTCACCGACAGAATTATCGCCCATCAAAATACAACTTGGATACTTCCATGTGATTGCAGAACCTGTTTCTACCTGAGTCCAGGATATTTTAGAATTAGCGCCACGGCAGATACCACGCTTGGTAACCAAATTGTAAATCCCGCCTTCTCCCTGTTTATTACCTGGGTACCAGTTTTGAACAGTTGAGTATTTAACATAAGCATCTTTCATAGCAACAATCTCCACAACGGCAGCATGAAGCTGATTCTCATCACGTTGCGGCGCAGTGCAGCCCTCCATGTAGCTTACGTAACTCTCTTCATCGCCTATAATGAGGGTACGTTCGAACTGACCCGTATTAGCTGCATTAATCCTGAAGTAAGTGGATAGTTCTAAAGGACACCTGACGCCCTTTGGGATATAACAAAACGAGCCATCGGTAAATACAGCCGAGTTGAGGGCTGCAAAATAATTATCGGTATATGGCACAACCGATCCCATATACTTTCTTACTAAATCGGGGTGCTTTTGCACTGCCTCACTGAAAGAACAAAAGATAATACCATGCTTTTCAAGGGTTTTTGAAAAAGTAGTCTTAACTGAAACACTATCCATCACAGCATCAACGGCAACACCACTTAACCTCTTTTGCTCCTCGAGGGAAATCCCTAATTTATTAAAAGTTGCAAGCAGCTCAGGATCAACCTCATCAAGACTTTGCAGCTCTTTTTTACTTTTGGGAGCAGCATAATAGATGATGTCGTTATAATCAATCGGCGGAATATTGAGGTGCCCCCAATTTGGTTGCTTCATTGTTAGCCAGTGACGATAGGCTTTTAAACGCCATTCGAGCAGCCAATCCGGTTCACTCTTTTTTTGAGATATAAATCGGATAATATCCTCGTTCAGCCCTTTGGGCGCCATATCCATCTCAATATCAGTATAAAAACCGTATTTGTATTCTCCCGAAGTAACTTGTTCGATGATTTGATTATTTTCCATATTAAAATTACACTTGAGGTACAAAAATAGCACCTTTCAGTATTTTAGTTTTGAATTTAAACATATCACAATTCAATAGGTTCAGTTTTACAAATAAATAATTCTTTACAAAAGATAAGATGAGCTGCACCTAACATTATCCCATGCATCTTAGTACTAAAAAAACACTGATTCGTGGTTACAATAAAACCGAAAGTTTTACTTTTACAATTCATTACCTTTAATTGAATCGGGATGACAGAAGAAAAAGATAAAACCCCTAAAACCATTGCTGAGTTGGGCGAATTTGGTTTGATTGATTTACTAACAAAAAACATTGAACTAACCCAGCCTTCGACTGTAAGAGGTATTGGTGATGATGCTGCTGTATTAGAAAATGGCGACAAATACCTTCTTATAAGCAAGGATATTCTTCTGGAGGGAATTCATTTCGACATGGTCTATCAACCTTTAACACATTTGGGATATAAAGCTGTTGCAATAAATCTTTCAGATATCTATGCCATGAACGGGACGCCTACTCATATTTTAGTAGGCATTGGCATTTCAAGTCGTTACACACTCGAGGCTGTGCAAGAGATTTATAAAGGAATAAAATTGGCTTGTAAAAGATACAAAGTAGATTTTATTGGAGGCGATACATCAAGTAGCGTTCAAGGGTTAATAATATCTGTTACTGTGTTAGGGAGTGTGGATAAGGACAAGGTAGTTTACCGTGGTGTTTCACTTCCCAATGAATTGTTATGTGTTTCCGGCGATCTTGGCGGCGCCTATGCCGGCCTGTTAATCTTAGAACGGGAGAAGGCTGAGTTTACTGCAAATCCTGATATGCAACCTGATTTAACAGGTAATGAATATGTATTGGAACGTTTTTTAAAACCTGAGCCACGACAAGATATAATAAAAATCTTCAAAGATCTTAAGATTAAACCAACAGCGATGATTGATATTTCTGACGGACTTGCTTCTGAAATAAAACACCTCTGTAATTATTCAGATCTCGGATGTGCGATTTTTGAAGATAAAATCCCAATCGCTAAACAAACCTACGAAATTGCTCATTCATTTAAAATGGATCCAACCGTATTTGCGCTCAACGGTGGAGAAGACTACGAATTGCTTTTCACCATCAGGCAAGAGGATTATGATAAAATTAAAAACATAGCGGAAATCTCTGTAATAGGCCATATGAACGATAATGATTCAGGTATCAATCTGATCACAAAATCTGGAAGTCTGGTAAAAATAAAGGCACAAGGATGGGATCATCTGAAAAAGTAAAAGAGAGACAACAAAATATCAGGAAGATTAAAACAATTATCCGGACATTGCCCGACAAGCCCGGAGTATATCAGTTTTTGGATGAGAAAGATAAAGTCATATATATTGGTAAGGCTAAATCGTTAAAAAAGAGAGTTTCCTCTTATTTTAGTAAAGATACCGGTCAGAGCGGAAAGACAACTGTAATGGTGAAAAAGATTGCCGGAATTCAACATGTAGTTGTTGATACAGAGTTGGATGCACTTCTTTTAGAAAATAATCTTATCAAAAAATATCAACCCCGCTACAACATCAATCTTAAAGACGATAAATCATTCCCTTGGTTATGTATTAAAAACGAACGCTTCCCACGTATTTTTTCTACACGCCATGTAATCCATGACGGTTCCGAATATTATGGCCCTTATGCCTCAGTTAAATTGATGAATACCCTGCTCGACCTTATTCATCAGCTTTATCCTCTACGAACCTGCAAGTTCAGTTTATCAGAGAAAAATATTAGAGCCAAAAAATTTAAAGTATGCCTTGAATATCATCTTGGAAATTGCAAAGGCCCCTGCGAAGAACTTCAGGCAGAAGAAGATTACAATGAAGCTATCGCTGAAATCAGGGAAATAATAAAGGGTAACATCAGCAATGTAGTTTCAAATTTACGGAAACTTATGAAGCAATATGCCGACCTACTTGCTTTTGAAAAAGCACAAGTGGTAAAAGAAAAATTGAACATGCTTGAAAGATATCAAAGCAAATCGCTTGTGGTAAATCCAAGAATAAATAATGTAGATGTCTTTTCTATTATTTCGGATCAGGAATCAGCCTATGTAAATTATTTACGGATCATCAACGGCGCGATAGTTCAGGCACATACTATAGAGATGAAAAAGAAATTAGATGAAACCGATTCGGAACTCCTCACCCTTGCAGTTGCCGATCTACGTCAACGTTTTGAAAGCGACTCGCAAGAGCTGATTTTGCCATTTAACCTTGATTTTAAATTTCCGGCCATAATAGTTACAATTCCTAAAATAGGTGACAAAAAGCAACTTCTTGATCTTTCAGAACGTAATGCGAAGTATTATAAATTGGAAAAGCGCAAACAGATGGAGTTGGTTGACCCTGAACGGCATACAAAGCGTATCCTCAGTACAATGATGAAAGACCTGCGGCTTCCTGAACTTCCGATACACATAGAGTGTTTCGACAATTCAAACATTCAGGGCGACTATCCGGTTGCCGCTATGGTCTGTTTTAAAAATGCCAAACCAAGCAAAGCTGATTACCGTCATTTTAACATCAATACAGTTGCTGGCCCCAATGATTACGCTTCAATGGAAGAGGTTATCCTTCGCCGATACAAAAGAATTGTCGAAGAACAACAAACCCTGCCACAATTAATAATTATTGATGGTGGAAAAGGGCAATTATCATCAGCCGTTGGAATTCTTGAGAAGATAGGGCTACGCGGCAAAATCAGTATTATAGCCATCGCAGAAAAACTTGAAGAACTATACTTCCCTAACGATCCTGTTCCACTACACATTGATAAAAAATCAGAGACATTACGTCTTATACAATACATGCGCGATGAGGCTCATCGCTTTGGCATCACCCATTACCGCAAAAAACATGAGAAGGGAGTAATAAAAAGTACTTTAACCGAAATTGATGGTATCGGCGAGGGGTATGCTAAAAAATTGCTTTACAAATTCAAATCGGTAAAACGAATCGGTGAAGCAAGCCTTGAAGAGCTTCAGCAAGCTATAGGAAAAGTTAAAGGGAAACAGGTCTATGATTTTTTTCAGAAAAAAAATTGACAGTGTTATTTGTCTTTTTCTCTTTTAAAATAACAACAGGAAAAACCTTTTCTTTATTAACCATTTAACTAAACCAGCCAAAATCAATAAAGTTATACACCTGATTTTTAAGATGATGTTGTTGTCAATATCAAACGAAAAATATGTTAATCAGCCTAAAGGC
The DNA here is from genome assembly GCA_012516825.1 of Lentimicrobium sp. Taxonomy (GTDB): domain Bacteria; phylum Bacteroidota; class Bacteroidia; order Bacteroidales; family 4484-276; genus RZYY01. Next base: position 17,049 of record JAAYWF010000170.1, read on the forward strand.
AATTATTGAATAATCAACGGGGCGGCGTTATTATTGTTTATTACAGTAATTTGAATATTTTTGCGCACATTTTTAACATGTAATGTTTTAATCAAATCTATATTAATAGTTAATTTTTACATCTATGCTAAAAGAACATCCAAAAGGACTATTAGGAGCTGCTCTGTCCAATATGGGCGAGCGCTTCGGTTTTTACACAATGATGGCAATTCTGGTGTTGTTTCTACAGGCTAAATTTGGCTTAAGCGGTACTCATGCCGGAATTATCTACTCTGTGTTTTATTTCTCAATTTACGCTCTGGCTTTTGTTGGCGGTCTAATTGCCGATAAATCCAGGAAGTACAAATCAACTATTCTGGTTGGCCTTATTATTATGGCTATCGGATATGTCATGCTTGGTTTCCCTACCCCGACACCAACACCTAATAAGATTCTTTTCCTCATAATTTCATGTTTCGGTCTTCTAACCATTGCTTTTGGTAACGGACTTTTTAAGGGGAATTTGCAAGCATTAGTAGGGCAGATGTACGACAATAACGAGTACTCACATAAAAGAGATGCCGGATTCTCGCTGTTTTACATGTTTATAAACGTTGGCGCTCTTTTTGCCCCTTTTACTGCAATTGGAATTAGAAATTGGTGGTTAGCAAGACACTCGTACGAATACGATGCAAATCTTCCAGCACTTTGTCATCAGCATGTAGAAAACACATTAGAATCAACTAAAGTTTTTGGCACAGGAGTTTTAGACCAAGCTCAAGGACTTGCTGAAAAAGTATTTGGTTTAGACCCTGTAAGCAAATTTCAAAATTTAGCCACAGAAGTTGGTGGACAAACCGAAAACTTAACAAGCTTTGCAAACGATTATCTAAATGTGTTTACTTCAGGCTTTCATTATGCTTTTATTGCAGCTATCGGAGCTATGATTGTCTCTTTAGCTATCTTTTTATTCAATAAAAAGCACTTCCCTAATGTTGATAAAAAAGTTGCAGCTACAGCAGCAAGCCAAGATACAGAAATTAAAATGGATGCTAAAGAAATTAAACAACGTTTATATGCATTATTAGCTGTTTTTGGCGTTGTAATTTTCTTCTGGTTCTCTTTCCACCAAAACGGCTTAACACTGACAATGTTTGCCCGTGATTATACAGATTTATCAGGAATTAAAATTAATTTAGGCTTTGTAACAATACAAGGAGCTGAAATTTTCCAATCCATTAATCCATTTTTCATTGTCTTTCTTACTCCTATTATAATGGCCTTATTTGGATGGCTACGAGCAAGAGGCAAAGAGCCTTCAACACCAAAGAAAATTGCAATTGGAATGGGAATCGCAGCGGCTGCTTACGTTGTTATGGTAATCGGCTCTTACGACTTACCATTATATAAAGACATACAAAGTAGTCCATTAGATAATTCGCTTAAGGTTACTCCTTTATTACTAATAGGAACATATTTTATCTTAACAGTTGCTGAACTTTTCATTAGTCCGCTCGGAATTTCTTTTGTCTCAAAAGTTGCCCCACCTCATTTGCAAGGACTAATGCAAGGAGGCTGGCTTGGTGCAACAGCATTAGGAAATCAGTTGCTATTTATAGGCGCTATCTTATATGAAAACACACCACTGTGGCTAACATGGACAGTTTTCGTTGTAGCTTGTCTATTGTCAATGATCACAATGTTAGCAATGTTAAAATGGTTAGAAAAAATTACTGAATAATTAATTTAAATTTTACAGAAATGAACAAGATAAGATATTTTTTAGCTATTGCAGTTTTATCACTTTTGACAATAGCATGCTCGAAACAAAATGCTGTAGAAGATGTTGAACTAAGTATTGCTAAACTCAATCAATTTAATTCTACATTCGAGAATTTTTATAAAGACGGTGTTATAGAAGGAATTAACCTCAAAAAAGGTGAAAAGAAAGATGCAAACTCAGAATATAATCAGCTTAAAAAATTAGCTGAAGAATATTATGAATTGATTAATCGCATCAACTCTAATATCAAAGAAGATAAAGAAAATGTTAATAAAGGAAAAAAATCAAATGGCTACGAAGAAAAATATAAAAAAGCTATTGAAAGTAAAAAAGATGAAATAGAAAAAG
>JAAYWF010000171.1 GCA_012516825.1 Lentimicrobium sp.
TGCTCCCGGATTCCAAACTCTTACAGTCAATAATGTAGTTATATTGGAAGGTCAAACTAAAGCGCTTAACTTTTACTTGCATAGCTCCTCTGAAAGCAATTTGGGTGGGGAGGTTACAGGTGTCAGTTATTTTGAATTCGAAGATTTTTCAGTTTATCCAAATCCCGCCTCTAGCGAGATAAACATCACAACAACATCAGCAATGAAGCATGTTAAGATTATGAATAACATGGGGCAAGTTGTATTTGTAGATGGTGGCGGTGATCTCTTAATAAGAGTAAACACTACAGGTTTTTCAAGAGGTATCTATTTTATTGAGGTAGAAACAGAAAATCATAGATTCTTTGAGAAATTAATCATCAACTAGTTTTCTTAAAAAAAACTTTTTAAAAAAAGGGAGCCTTAAACAAAGCGCTCCCTTTTTTTATCTCCGATATTTTTTTAAAAACCAAGTGTTTTAAGCATTGATTTGTACGACTGTTCTTTTGCAAATAATTTTGGGAAATAGTCGCCGTTTTCGTCAAGATCAATAATGATATGCTTTGGCGCCGGGATAAGACAATGCTGAATCCCGCCATAACCTCCTAATGATTCCTGATAAGCACCGGTATGGAAGAATCCAATATAAAGCGTATCATTTTTATCAAATTTGGGTAAAAAGACAGCATTGGTGTGTGCCTCATCATTATAATAATCCTGGCTATCGCATGTCAACCCTCCAAGGAAAACACGTTGATAGTCGGCCTCCCAACGATTAACCGGAAGTAAAATAAAACGTTGGTTAATAGCCCATGAATCAGGTAAGGTAGTCATAAATGAGCTGTCAATCATGTTCCATAACTCACGGTCATTCTGCTGCTTTTGATCAAGTACTGAGTAAAGTACTGCGCCACTTTCGCCAACCGTATATGAACCAAATTCAGTGAAGATATCTGGTTCTGGTACACCATGTTGTTCGCAAACCGACTTGATCTGAGCTATTATTTCTTCGGCCATGTATTCATAATCATATTCGAAACCAAGTGAGCGTTTAATAGGAAAACCACCGCCTATATTAAAAGAATCGAGCTCAGGACAAACTTTTTTTAATTCTACATACACATTAATACTCTTATTCAACTCATTCCAGAAATAAGCAGTGTCCTTGATACCGGTATTTATAAAGAAATGTAACATCTTCAATCCAATTTTAGGATTGTTTTTTATCTTTTCATGATAAAATGGCACAATATCATTGTACCGGATACCTAACCTCGAAGTATAAAAGTTAAACATTGGTTCTTCTTCTGAGGCAATCCTGATTCCCACATTAAAGTTTTTGTCCAGATTATCTACATAGTAGTTAAGTTCATCCATATTATCGAGAATGGGGATTGTGTTTTCAAACCCATTGTTAATAAGACGGATAATATTTTCAAGATACTGCACTCTTTTGAAACCATTGGATACTATAATTATATCCTTTGTAATTAATCCAATATCGTACAACTCTTCGATGATGTGGATGTCGAAAGCTGAAGAGGTTTCAAGATTAATTTTGTTTTTGAGAGCTTCTTCCAGAACAAAAAGGAAATGAGAGCTTTTAGTGCAATAACAATATTTGTATTCGCCATGATAATCCACCTTCGCCATAGCCACATTGAACAATCTTCTCGCTTTTTGTATCTGCGAACTAATCTTTGGTAAATAGGTCAGCTTTACCGGCGTTCCATACTGCTTGATGATATCCATTAACGGAATGTTGTGAAAATATAATTGACCATCAACAACATTAAATTCCTCTTGTGGAAATTCAAAAGTTTGCTCGATCAGATCAATGTATTTTACTTTCATTTTTGTAACTAAGTTAGTTAGATAATCAAAATGGGTTTAATTCAGCAAACTTAAATTGCTCAATTGTGGCAAAAGTAAATAATTCAGATTATAGTAATTGGCAAAATAAATAATTTTGTTCTATTAATTTTTTGAAGTCTTGATCTAACTTTAGGGATGATAAAATGAATTCATTGATTGATAGTGTTTTACGAGAGCCTTAGGGCTTGTATGTTAAACATGTTTTTCACCCATGAGGTACCTCAAAGTCATTCCGTGAGTTGTCTTGGAACAACCCTGAAAGTAGAATTTGAGTTATCTCGTGAGTAGTATCGGGTGGAAATCAATGAAATTTATACAGCTATGGGACATAATTCTGTACCCTATTATAGGAAAAAGTTTGCGCTTTTCTAATGATGAACTTCCAATTGGCTAACAAGTTAATAACAAGATATATGAATGTTATGAGACTTCGGGTTGGGGTAATAGTTAAGAGATCATCTCTTTATGTCCAGTCCGAAGAGAATATTTTTTGACAGTTAATTGGGTTTAGATTTTTTATATTGCGACTTGAAAATAGATTATCTCCATTCGAGAGTGGAAAGAAGATGATCAATATCCTTGACAATGAAATTAATTACCGGCTCCAGTGAATCATTATTTGGTCTGACGGAGAAGTAAAGCGCTCCGCGCAAAAAATGTGTAGAACTATCACTAACCCAAAATTGAAAGGGTGAAGCAACCTCTTTTCCCTCAATCCTATAAACTAAACCAAACATCTTGCTTTCATTGATTTTTATTGTGTTTTCCTTAATACCTTGCGCTTTTTCAGCATGTCGGAAAACAAAATTTCTTGCATCTTCAGTAAGATTAAAAAGTTTATTGTCTTTTAACGATTTGTAGCTTAAGTGGATTCGTGCTTTATACTTTGGGTAATAAATATTTAGCCAAAACGGGTCATCAGAGGTATAATTATCAAATTGAATACGTGCCGATTGTGAATATTTAAAATAGTAAGGAAAAGCAGAGTCAAAGGGTTGGTATTTGTGCTCAGGCAGATCTATACGAAAATATCCGGCTGGACGTGGCAACATTGGTTGGTTTTCACATGAGGATATAAGCATAATAATCATAATCAAACCAATGGCAAACAAATATCCTTTTGTCATAGCTCCAACTATTGAACACTTCCAGGTTTTGGTAGGGTTACCTGTACTTCCAATACTCTACGGCTGTCAACCTTGGTGATTTTAAACTCGTATTGCTTAAATTTGGTAATATTATTTAATTTCGGAATTCTCCTTTCAATTTCGATTATAAGGCCAGCCAGCGTATCGGGATCACCTTCGATGTCTTCGAATATGGTATCCTCAATACCCGTGATTTTATAAAAATCATTAAGCAATGTTTTTCCTTCGAAAAGGTAAGTGTAGTCATCTATTTTAGAATAACTTAACTCATCTTCAAAGGTGTCGAACTCATCGCTTATGTCGCCTACTATTTCCTCAATTATATCTTCAAGTGTTACTATTCCGGAAGTGCCTCCGTATTCGTCAACCACGATAGCGAGATGGATTTTTTTTGACTGGAATTCCTTTAACAAAAAATTAATTTTTTTATTTTCCGGCACAAAAAATGCTGGTCGCAAAAGACTTGCCCAGTCAAAATCATCTGGTTTGTCTATATGAGGTAAAAGGTCTTTTACATATAGGATTCCGGCAATCTTATCAAAATTTTCATTGTAAGCTGGAATACGTGAATATCCTGAATTAAGTATAATATCGAGCAGTTTATGATATGTTGTTAAAACATCTACAGCAACTACATCTATTCGGGGTTTCATAATTTCTTTAGCTTCGATATCACCGAATTTGACAATTCCTTTTAATATTTTATGCTCTTCGGCTGGCGTGCTTTCTGTAGCGGTAAGATCAATGGCCTGTGATAGATCGCCTAATGAGAGTTGAGCCGATTTGCGGCTTACACGTTTGTCAATAATTCCTGAACTTCTTACCAGCAATGCACTGAAGGGAGAAAGAAATTTAATCAGATATTTAAAAACAGGAGTAACTAACAAGGCAATTTTTAAAGCTTTTGAAACTGAATAAATCTTGGGTATAATTTCACCAAATATCAATATTATTGACGTAATAAGAACTACCTGAATCAAAAATTCAATGACAGGATTATCCTTTAATTCCACAATAGATAAAAGCAAGAACGAGGATAAAATGACAATAGCAACATTTACGAAATTATTAGCAATAAGTATTGTTGCTAAAAGTCGTTTAGGTTGTTCAATAAGCTCGATAAGTTTTTCACTGTTTTTAATTTTATCTGTACGAAGTTCTCTGAGGTTTGAAGGGGTAAGCGAAAAGAAAGCCGCTTCCGAAGCTGAAATGAAAGCTGAACAGAAAACTAAAAAAGCAATTATAATTAAACCGATGATTACCTGAGGACTAATAGGATGCAGGATAATACTCGAAGCAATAAATAAGGGTTTTAAGTTTAAATATATATCAGGATCGTCCAAGACATTAAAAGAATTGGTTAAACTTGAAAAAAAGATTTCCAGGCAAAAATAATGACTTCAATTAATTAATAGATTTAAAATAATAAAAGACGAAACTCTATTTTGATAAATAGTTTATTATTAATAAGTTAAACTAAAAAGGTGTAAAGGTAGCATTTACTCTATTAAAAAGGCAAATCATCAGTAGGAGCATGTTCAGGAGGTGGTAAATCACTATCATCTTTATCTGGAACTATTGGTGGCTGGTATTGTGAGCTCCCCGATGATTCCATTTTTCCTAGCATAGTAAAAGTGTCGCCGAAAATTTCCGTGATATACTTTTTTATCCCATTTTGTTCATAGCTACGTGTTTTTATTTTTCCTTCAAGATAAATCAAGCTGCCTTTACGCAGAAATTTTTCCGCAACTTCAGCTAACCCACGCCATACTACGATATTATGCCATTCGGTTTGCTCTACACGATTTCCCTCTTTGTCTTTGTATGTTTCATTAGTAGCCAATGAAAAGGTAGCCTTTTTTACGCCATTTTCAAAAGTCAGGACATTTGGATCATTGCCAAGGTTCCCAACCAGAATTACTTTGTTTATCCCTGCCATAGTTGTAAGTTTTATGGTTTTAATTAAAGGAACAAATATAATTCAAATTTGTGTTCTTTTGACAAATCTATTTAAAAATTTGTTTCTTTTTCTGAAAAAATAAAATCAAGATTCTATTTTTTTTGAGATATTTGCCATGAATCTTTTAAATATTATAAAAATGTTCTACTTTACAACTCAGTTTTCGTCCTTGGTTAAACAGGGAAATTTCGATTTTTTTAAATTAATCGTTTTATTTGCGATGCTTACTTTTTTATTTAGCTGCAATCAGCCAACGCATAACAAGTTGCCTCGTATTGCAATTGCCGGTATTGCGATTGAGTCGAGTACATTTTCGCCTGCCGTTACTTACGAGGAGGCTTTTTTTGGGAAAATTGCCGATGAAGTGTTTTCTTATTACCCCTTTCTTGATGAAGATTCTGCTGTTCGCAAACGCGCTGTTTGGTTTCCTACTTTTCGTGGTCATGCAATGCCAGGTGGTATTGTAGCTCGAGAGGCATATGAATCCATGACTGAAAAAATTTTAATCATGCTTAAAGAGGCGTTGCCTTTGGATGGTCTTCTTTTAGATATTCATGGTGCAATGAGTGTGGTGGGTTTAGATGATCCTGAGGGAGACCTTATTGTGAGAATACGAGAAGTGATAGGAAAAGATGTCGTTATTTCAACGACCATGGATTTGCATGGAAGTGTGAGTGAACGTTTGGCAGAAAATACTGATCTTATCACCTGTTATAGGCTTGCCCCACATGATGATGTAATTGAAACAAAAAAAAGAGCGGTTGTAAATCTGCTTGATAGACTTGAGAGTGGTAAAGGAAAACCAGCTTACAAAGTTCATATTGTAGTTCCTATTTTGCTACCTGGCGAAAAGACAAGTACACGTATTGAACCCGCCAAAAGCCTATATTCTCAGATTGATCCTCTTACTAAAAAACCAGGTATCATTGATGCGGCAATTTGGATGTCGTATCCTTGGGCTGATGAACCACGCAATCACGGTGTGGTTATGGCAACCGGCGATGATAAAGAGGCAGTAGCTTCGGTAGCAGAGAAGTTGGCCTCCGATTTTTGGAATGCTCGTAACGATTTTGTTTTTGTAGCTCCTACTACAACACTGGATGAATGCCTGGAAAAGGCAATTAATAGTGAAGTTAAGCCATTTATTATCAGCGATATGGGGGATAACCCAACAGCTGGCGGCGCTGGTGATGTTACCTGGACTATTACTAAAATATTAGAAAACCCTACTTTTTATAAGCAGGGAGGTAAACGCATAATTTACGCCTCCCTTCCGGATGAAAAGTTCACGGAAGAGGCTTTAGCTTTAGGCGAAGGGGCCAGTATTAAAGCTTTTGCAGGCGCACGTGTTGATAATCGGTACGCGCCGCCGATCCTTTTGGACGGAACTATTAAAAAAATTATGGAGGGTGACAGCCGTGCTAAAGTAGAAGTTGTTGTTGAGGTAGGAAATGTTGATGTAATTGTAACGCAAGGTCGCAAAGCATATCATTATGAAGAAGACTTTACACGTCTTGGCTTAAATCCACGTGAAACGGATATTTTAGTAATTAAAATAGGTTATTTGGCTTCAGAGCTTTACGAAATGCGTGCTGACTGGATCATGGCACTAACACCTGGTGGTGTAGATCAGGATTTGGAACGATTAGAGTATAAACGCGTTCAACGACCGATTTTCCCACTTGATAAAAATATGGCCGATCCGGATTTAAGCGCCAGATTTATTATATCATCTGATGATGTAAAATGATTTTTTAATAATTGAATCAAATTTAAAGGAAGCTAAATTTTTGATTTAAAGCATTTAGTCAATCCAATTTTATTTTTATTTGATGTCTAATTTTTGAATACTTACTTGTTTGACCGAGCAAATTTTAATGAAATATACTGTCGGCTTGAGATCATTAATCAGTCTGAAGTTGGTTGTATTCTATTCTCGCTTCGGTAATGCAGATAAATTTTTCTTATTAACTTTGCCGGCGTTTACAAAGGTTGTTGTTTATAAAAAAATAAGTGTATGAAACTCTTTTTTGCCTTTGAAGTAATACATCATAAAAAATTATTTCTCCTTTATTGGTATTGGTAAAAAAAGATTTTTAAATATAGAAAACAAAACTATAGCGAATTCGTTAAAAATCACATTAATCAATTTTAAAAGTATTTTATTTATGAAATTTCTAAAATTTTTTGCATTTGCTTTACTGATCTCATCCTTCGCCATATTCACTGGCTGTAGTAAAGATGATGAAGATGTAGATCTTGGCCCAACTATTTCGTTGAAAACGGGAGAAGGTTACACTTCATCGGACTTTGAGGTGTTTAACGACAGTACGGTTTTGTTTGGGATTGTAGCTAATAAGAGTACAACTCATAACAATTTGCTGTCAAAGTTGAATATCTATTATAATGAATTAACTCTGCTTGATTCTACATTGAATACAGCAAATTTCTCGGGAGATTTTGAAATCAAATTTATTGGTATCGGAACAGGTAAGTTGCGTTTTAAAATTACTGCTGAAGGCGGGCTTACCGATGAGACTTCGCTTAATGTTACCATACTTGAATCTCCTGTCGTTGGCGTTGAAGTGGATAAAAATAGCGGTGTAGAGCTCGGATCATTTAACGATCCTGTTGGGAGCTTTTATAGTACAACCGAGAGAAAAGCTTATAAAGTTGCCGAAGCAATGTTAGAGCAAGGAAAAATTGACTTCCTCTTTTTCAAAGGGGTAACAAACTTTAATACTATTGCGGCACCTGATGATGAAGATGCAGCTACAATCAGTGATTTCCACTTAACTGAGTGGACCACTAAAAATCCAACCCGTTTTTACTTGGCCGATATCACGGCAGAAGATTTTGATGCTATCGAAGATAAGTGTGTTTTCCCTGAATTTGATGCAGAAAAGGCTGAAACAAAAGCCAATGAGCTGAAAAATAATGACGTTATTTTCTTTAAAACAGTAGGCGATAAATTGGGATACATAAAAATTGTTGATCTCTATCATAGAGGCGATAGAATAAAATTTGATGTAATTGTAATGAAATAAATAAGCATTGATTTTAAAATAAAATTGCCGGTTTGATTATTTATTTTCAAACCGGTTTTTTTTATCTGATAGATTTTCGTAAACAAAGAACAAAATTTAAGTGTCATAACGATTCTATTGAAACGGGAATGCTAATTTTGCTGCTTTACTAATTTCTTTATGATTGACGCATTATTTGAAAGCCTTCTGCAGCAGCAACAGTTTTCATTATTTTTTTATACGTTTGTTTTACTTCTATTCATTCAGCTTATCTTCTTTTGGGTATGTTTTAACCGGCTGAATTCAAGGAAACTACAAAAAGAAATTGATGTTAAGCCATCGGTATCCGTTGTATTGGTTACAAGTAATCAGTACAATGATTTACGTAAACTACTGCCCGAAATCCTCAATCAGAGCTATTCTAATTATGAAGTAGTAGTAGTTGACGACTCTTCAGAAGATGGTAGCGATGTGCTTCTTGAAAGGTTTTCAGAGCAATATTCTCATTTGAAGGTAGTCAATATGCATCAACATTTGAATTGGTTTAAAGGCAATGAATTTCCAATATCTATAGGTATCAAGTCGGCGGTAAATGACTGGATTCTGCTTACCGAAACAACATGTATCCCTCGTAGCAGCCATTGGATCAGCGAGATGATGAAAAAAGCTAATTTTCCAACCCAAATTGTTCTTGCACGTTCATCTTTTGCTACTAGTTCAAAAATTAACATTTGGTATCGTTTTGCGAGGTTTTATAACAGTTTGATTAATCTATCTTTTGCTATTTCCAAAATCTCTTTTAAAGGATCAACTCAAAATCTTCTTTTCAGTCGTAAGCTTTTCTTTGACCAAAAAGGTTTCGTTTCTCATTACACCATTAAAGGGGGTGCCGGTGAACTTTTTGTAAGTGAGGCTGCTACACTATCAAATGTAAGTGTTCAAATCTCCCCAAAAAGCGTTGTAGATTATGTAAAACCAACCTCGTTCAGAAAATGGATTATCAAAGAACACACAAACCTTGATATAGAGCGCCGAATTAACTTAAAGCAACGAATTCCTTTTTTACTCTATTTTAATTCGTTATTTATCTTTTATTTAGTATTTGGTATTCTGATGATCAACAACTTGCATTGGCAAGTTATTCTTAGTCTTTTTTCGATACGATTGGTCAGTCAGTTTTTTATTTTTCACCATGCACAAAAAAGACTTTCAGAACAAAGATTGTTGTTGTTAATGCCGGTTTTCGAAATAGCGCTTTTAGTCATACATTTCTTGATACGTTTCAGGCTTATTTTTATAAAAAAAGGAGTATGGGTTTAGGTAAAACAAAGTATATTTTTGATGAAGTCATTAGTCGTAAGGGTACTGACTGTGTGAAATATGATCTTCGGAAGCTCTATTTTGGGACCGAAGATGTTATTCCAATGTGGGTGGCGGATATGGATTTTCGTACACCTGATTTTATTATTGAAGCCATTCGTAGGCGGCTTGACCATGAAATTCTTGGTTATTCGATCCGTTCAGAGGAGTATAGTTCGGCTATTTCCAACTGGATGTTAGTTCGTCATAATTGGCAAATTAATCCGGCATGGATCAGCTTTAGCCCTGGTGTGGTGCCTGCTTTGAATATGTTGGTTTTAGCCTTTACAGAGCCGGGAGATAAAATCATCGTTCAACCACCTGTTTATTTTCCGTTTTTTGCTGCTATAGAAAACAATGGGCGCAAAAAGGTTGAGAATCCATTAAGATTGATTGAGGGAAGATTAAGTATGGATTTTGATGATCTGCGAAAAAAAGCTCAGGGAGCTAAAATGATTTTAATCAGTCATCCGCATAATCCGGGAGGTAGTGTATGGACTAAAGAGGAGTTGACCAGCTTAGCCGATATTTGTTTAGAGAATAATGTGCTGATGATTTCGGATGAAATACACTCAGATCTTATTTTTTCGCCACACAAACATATACCTTTGGCATCGCTATCCAAAAAAGTTTCCAATCAAACCATAACTTGCAATGCCCCTTCAAAAACATTTAATCTGGCTGGCCTTTCCACCTCTTATCTTATTATTCCTGATAAGGCAAAACTGAATGTATATAATTCGATACTGAATGATAAACTACATTTGAATATGGGAAACATAGCCGGTTCAGTTGCGCTACAGGCTGCATATAACTTTGGCGCTGATTGGCTTAAACAATTACTCGAATATGTTGCTAAAAATGTGGAATTGGTTTGTGTTTTTTGCAATGAGTATTTACCACAAATTACTCCTATTATCCCTGAATCTACATATTTGATATGGCTCGATTGCCGTAAAACAGGAATGAAAGGCGATGATCTTAAAGATTTCTTTATCAAAAAGGCCCGGGTTGGTTTTAACGATGGCAGGCTTTTTGGAACTGGGGGCGAAGGTTTTATGAGAATTAATGTTGCTTGTCCCAGATCGGTAGTATTAGAAGCTCTGCAAAGAATAAAAAATGCCTTTCAATGTCTTTAAAGCCTTAATTGAGAAAACTGAAATCCAGGATGTCAAACTTAACCTTTAAACATTTTTATTAACTTTGCCTTACAATTTTGTGAATCAAATTGCATGAAACATCAATTACAATTTGTGCTCCTTTATTGTATTTTTTGTTTAGCCTTGAATAATAAGGCTAAGGCAATAGCTCCTATTATCCACTCAGTAATACCGAATAACACCACAATTGCCAGATACGAAAAATTCGAACTTATTGTAGATGTAACAGCTACGTATGCTTCTCCTTACGATTTTGACCAGGTAAATTTACAGGCTACTTTTACTTCTCCTTCGGGAAATGTATTTGTAGTAGATGGTTTTTATTATCAGGATTTTACAATGACGCAGCCTAATGTATTAACTCCAAATGGCGCACCTGACTGGCGAATTCGTTTTTCTCCAAATCAAAAGGGGGTTTGGAGTTATACAGTTAAAATTACTGACACACAAGGTACAGCTTCATTTCCATCACAACAATTTACGTGTATTACCTCTTTACACAAGGGTTTTGTAAAAAGAAGCGGAAATAATTTAGTTTACGACAATGGCGATAGATTTCTGGCGATAGGAACCAATCTGGCATGGACGGAATGGGCGTCAGGTTTTACAATTTACGATGAATGGATTACCTCCCTAAAAAGTTATGGCGCTAACTATGTAAAAATTACCATGGCTCCATGGATATTTGGGCTGGAATGGGGGTCGGGAGCAATGGGAAATTATGCGGGTCGCCAAAATAGAGCATGGGCGCTCGATTGGGTATTCGATAAACTAGAACAAAAAAATATATATTGCCAGTTGCACTTTCTTGTTCATGATGAACTAAGAACGGGAGTTAATCCGGGGTGGGATGATAATCCATATAAAAATACCAACGGAGGCCCTTGTGCAAACCCACAAGATTTTTTTACAAATTCCACTGCTAAAAAATATTTCAAACAAAAGCTTAGATATTCCAACGCACGGTGGGGTTACTCTTCATACTTACATTCGTGGGAAATAATGTCGGAAGTTGATAATGTAAGTTTTTACAACAGTAATTATAGTCAGATATTTAATTGGTTGTTGGAGATAACTAATTATGTAAAAAGTAAAGATGTTTATTCACGTGCTGTATCATCAGGCTATGCATGGCCACAAACTGATTCGGCGTATTGGAATAATAGCGCAGTAGGTTACTCCCAGTTACATATTTATGATTTTATTTCTGATCTGGAAATGAAATTATATAATTATTCACGTCATTATATCGAAAAGTATCAAAAACCAAACATTATCAGTGAGTTTGCTTTAGGACACGAGCCAAACAACATATTTCAAAATGATCCGGAGGGCGTAGCCTTTCACAATGTTTTATGGTCGTCAGTATTTTCTGGTACAATGGGTACCGCTATGTCTTGGTGGTGGAACAATTATCTTTATCCAAACGGCTTTTTTAATTACTTCCAACCCATTTCTAATTTTATTACTCAGGTTGGTATAAAAGAGACTTCATGGTACCACGAACTGCCACTAACCGGTAGTTCTGTTCATGAAACACTTAATGTTTACCCTGATTTTACATCAACCTCAGAAAAAGCGCCGGCCAATACTTTTTATATCGGCCCATCAGGCTCTGTTAGTCCTGCCGTAATAGACATGGGGCAACATTTATTTGGAAGCCTATATGCCTCACTACGTAATCCGCCAGCTTTTCATGTTAATTATCTGAAACCAGGGAAATTTAAAGTCCGAACAAGTGGAGTGGCTTTTTTGTCAAAAGTTAAAATTAGACTTGATGGCGTAACTCTTATAAATACTACTGCTTCACCCAATACTACTTATACCATTGATGTTCCTTACGGAACACACATTATTGAAGTAGATAATTCCGGAACTGGGCTTTTAAAAATTGACAGATATATTTTTGAGAATTACATGCCTCAACTACGGGCATTTACTTTTCGGAAAAATGATCATATTGCCGGTTGGTTTCAAAATATTAATTATAATTGGAAATATCTTAAAGAGAACGGTATTCCATCTCCGGTAAATGGCGGGAAAATTTATTTGTCCACCCTAACCCCTGGTCTTTACAAGATTAATTGGTACAATGGAGAAGCATTGCTCGATTCCACACAAATAAAATTTATTCCCAATGGCTCTTTTTTCTTAGATGCTCCTCAGGTAATCTGGGATGGCGCTTTTGAAGTTAAGTATTTTGCCCCTTTCAATATTGATTTTTCTGCCAGCCCACGTACAGGACTTGCACCGCTTAATGTACAATTTTCGGATCAAACAACTTATCTGTCAGGTGGGGATTTTAGTTGGCTATGGGATTTTGGCGATGGTACATATAGCTCCCAGCAAAATCCACAAAAAACTTACAATACACCTGGTAGCTATTCTGTTAAACTACAAGTCAGTCAAGGACAATACTCACATTCGGTAACGAAAATAAATTTTATAATTGTTGATCAGCCTTTGGCGGCAGATTTTTCAGGTAGCCCAACTATTTTAGCGGCAGGTTCGCCAGTACAGTTTACCGACCTTTCGCTTGGTAATCCCAATCTCTGGGTATGGACTTATGGCGATGGGTCTTATGGTTTCCAACAGAATCCGATTAAGGTTTATCAGCAGCCAGGCATTTATACTGTCTCATTAATGGTACAGAAAGGGGCGCAAAGCAGTACCAAAACAAAATCTGATTATATCCAAGTTTTGCCTCCGCTTATTGCCGACTTTACTGCAAATAAAACTTGGTCAATAGAAGGTCAGGCTATTACTTTTTCTGATCTCTCATCTGGCTTGCCAACTATATGGATATGGGATTTTGGAAATGGCATTACAAGCAATGAGAAAAACCCTACTGTAACTTTTTCGAATCCAGGGGTATATGATGTTACATTAATAGTAGCTAATGACTATCTTCAAGATACCATTACAAAAAATGATTACATAACTATTCTTCCGTTATTAGGTGCAGATTTTAAAGCAGATACAACGCTTGTTGTATTGGGAGGGTATATCAATTTTTCTGATCTTAGCACAGGTGCGCCAACTTCGTGGAATTGGAATTTCGGAGACGGGCAATCCTCCGTAGAACAAAACCCTACACATTTATACAATGCAATAGGATATTATTCGATAGCCTTGACGGTAAAAGACTCATTACAAACGTCATCCTCTACAAAAGAAAACTATATACAGGTTCTCAAGCCTTTAATTGCTGATTTTATGACTTCCCAAACAGTTGCACTCCCTGGTCAATCTATTAGTTTTACCGATCTGTCAACCGGCTCGCCAACTTCATGGTTGTGGGATTTTGGGAACGGAACTACAAGTTTTTTGCAAAATCCTAACGTAAGTTTCGCCAACCCTGGCAAATACACCGTAACACTTACGGTAGCCAATAATTATCTTCAAAATACTGTTGTTAAAACAGATTATATTACCATTCTTGAACCTTTAATTGCTAATTTTGAAGCAGACACTACTTTTGGTTGGACTGGTCAAAACATATATTTTACCGACCTTACCACAGGTAACCCTGATACCTGGTGGTGGGATTTTGGTGATGGACAATATTCCTCTGACCAAAACCCAGTACATATTTTTGAACAAGAAGGGTATTATACAATTAGTTTAATTGCTAACGATCTTTATCAATCCTCTACAATCACGAAAACTGATTATCTATATATCCGTCAACCGCTAATAGCTGAATTTGTTGCTGATACAATGTTGGTTGTTGTTGGCGAAATTGTAAGTTTTACTGACTTAAGTACTGGATTTCCTGAAAAATGGAGTTGGACGTTTGGGGACGGTCAAAACTCTGAATTACAAAATCCGGAACATATTTATCAGAACCCTGGTGAATATTCTGTTTTACTTAGAATTAGAAGAGGGAGTTACAGCTCAAGCAAAGTAAAATTGGATTATATAAAAGTGATACCAGAATTGGAGGCTGATTTTAGCACTGACATGCAAGTAGCTCTTACTTTTCAATTGATACAGTTTACTGATCTTACCACGGGAGGCCCGACATCATGGTTTTGGGACTTTGGAAATTACAGTAACTCTATAGATCAAAACCCATTGACAAGTTATAGTGAGCCTGGAATATATTCTGTTAGCCTTATTGTATCCAACGAGTACTTACAAGATACAGTTACAAAACCCGATTTTATTAACATTATTGACCCGTTGGTAGCAAATTTTATGGCCGATAAATACACGGTTGAAATTGGCGAAACAGTTCAATTTACTGATCTTAGTACTGGTGGGCCGCAATCTTGGGAATGGATATTTAGCGATAGTACTAATTCATCAGTTCAGAATCCGTCGAAAACTTTTTTACTATCAGGTTATTTTGACGTTACTCTGATTGTAGCAAATCAATATCTTACTGATACAATCATAAAAAATAGCATTATTCATGTGCTACCAGCTACTTTTACTCAAATTCTAACTCTTGAATCAGGCTGGAGTGGGATATCTACTTTTATCCAACCTGCTACGCCAATATTCGAAGACTTGTTCTCTCCCGTACTTGAAAAAATTGTTTATGCATTTAACGAACAAGGAATTTATTGGCCTGCATTAAATATTAATACAATAGGAATATGGGATGTAACCAAGGGTTTGATTATAAATATGAATTCTTTTGCAGAGTTATCAGTATCAGGGTATAATTTAGTAGAGGAGGTGATGGATTTATCTAACGGCTGGAATATTTTTCCGGTTTTTAGCCAGTGCGAACAACCCGCTGAAGATATGCTACTCTCACTCGAGGGTAATTTTCAATTGATTAAAACTGCCGATGGTACAGAATTTTATTGGCCGGAAACTGGTATTAATACCCTTCAAACTATTAAACCAGGATACTCATATCTTATTTATTTGAAAGAAAATGCCTCTTTT
Source organism: Lentimicrobium sp. (assembly GCA_012516825.1). Classification (GTDB taxonomy): domain Bacteria; phylum Bacteroidota; class Bacteroidia; order Bacteroidales; family 4484-276; genus RZYY01. The sequence continues at coordinate 15,410 of JAAYWF010000171.1, forward strand.
TCTTTTCCGGCTTGTTCAAATCAGTGAATCAGGTGTATCGAATTGGTTTTACATTTTCAGTTCGTCGTTGTTTTTATTGAGAAAATGATACTCTAGAAAATGATGAGAATTATTTGGCTTGACTTTTATCCATGTTTTATAGCGTAGTCTCCATTTCATTAGTAACGAAGGGAACCCTTTGATCAGATAAGTGTAAACAAATGGATGTGTGGTTATTGTTAGTTTTCTTTCATTTTGATCATCAATAAGATAGCGTAAGTTGTTTTCAATTTCATCAATAATTAGTACTGAAGGATTGATTTCACCTGTTCCATTGCATACCGGGCATTTTTCCTGTATCTGTATATCCATTGCCGGCCTGACGCGCTGTCTTGTAATTTGTACCAGACCAAATTTACTTGGAGGAAGGATTACGTGCCGCGCACGATCTTTGGCCATCTCTTCACTTAATTTCTGATATAACTCTCGGCGATGCTTTGCTACGGTCATATCAATAAAGTCAACTACGATGATGCCGCCTATATCCCTAAGCCTGAGTTGCCTTGCCAGTTCGACGGCAGCCTCCAGATTTACTTCAAGCGAGTTGACTTCCTGATTGTTATCACGGTTAACCCTCTTCCCTGAGTTAACA
>JAAYWF010000172.1 GCA_012516825.1 Lentimicrobium sp.
ACGCTTCTAAGACACCTTGCGGTTTTTTAGCCACATATTTATTTTGATACAGCCCCAACTTTGCAATGCGGAACACTCAGAATCAATTTTTTATCAACAGTTTATTTTTGATAAACAGGACTTAAACATGTTTTTAAGGATTGACTAACTATGAAAAGAGAGCATTGTGAATAAAAAAGCAGTTAACAAAAACATGCTAACTGCTTTGTATTTAGGTGACTCCGAAGGGACTCGAACCCCAAACCTTCTGATCCGTAGTCAGATGCTCTATCCAATTGAGCTACGGAGCCATCCGTTATAAAAACGGCTGCAAAGTTAAACAATATTGATTTGTGATGTGTAATTAAATGGCTGAATTTTTATAAAACTGTTTAGAAGATTTCCCGGCGCCAACTTTTGATCCTATTTTATATCAACTTTTAACATCTTTTCTTCTCCAAGAAATCCTTCCAGGCGATCGCCAATAGCCACAGGGCCAACACCAGCCGGGGTGCCGGTAAAAATCAGGTCGCCCATCTTTATTGTTATATATTTAGAGATGTGGACAAGAATCGTATTGAAATCGAAAATCATTAGCCCGGAATTTCCCAGTTGAACTGTTTCGCCATTTTTTCTCAATGAGAAAGGGATGTCATTTAAATCATTGAATTTAGAGATGTTAACGAAGCTGCTTATTGGGGCTGATCCATCAAATGCTTTTGCTTTTTCCCATGGGAGGCCTTTTGTTTTAAGCGATTCCTGCATATCTCTGGCGGTAAAATCAATGCCTATACCTATCTCATCATAATATGTATGAGCAAATTCAGGTAATATGTGCCGGCCATTTTTTTTGATTTTCAATACTAATTCAACTTCGTAATCTATTTTGGAAGAGAAATCAGGATAGAAAAAAGGCCGATTGCGAATGATTATGGCAGTATCAGGTTTAAGAAAAAAAACCGGCTCTTCGGGTATTTGATTATTTAATTCGCGGGCATGCTCAACATAGTTGCGGCCTATACAAATTATCTTCATAAACAAGGTGTTTAATAATACCGGCAAATTTAAAATTTACCGGAAAAATAATCAGAGATTAAATGAGTAAGACGTAATCCCATGATTGTCAATCACTATTTATATTATTTTGTGTATAACTCTATAATTTCTGAGAGTTCCTTTTGCCGCCGATAGTAGGTAAAGTTTTCTTTAATTCGTTCTCTTGCAGCTTTTGATAGCGCCTTTCGATTATCGTTACTCAAAATATTTTCGATAAGGTTATCTAATTTATCAATATTTCGCTGTTCAAGGATGTAGCCCGTATCACCAATTACAAATGGTATGCCCGACACATTGGAGCCAATAGGAATACATCCGCACAGCATTGCTTCGCAAAGAGCATTTGGCATCCCCTCCATTACCGAAAGCTGGAAATAGAATTCGTGTTCGGTGAATGCCGTTTTTACCTCAGTTTGATTCATGTATGGCAACAGTTGTACATTTTTAGGAACGTCAATATGTGTTTTGCCATCCCACCCAACAAGTGTAAATGATAATTCGGGTCGTTTGCGGGCAAGTTCGATAATCAGATCATAACCTTTCCTGATGTAAAGAGACTTATGTTGCAGATTACCAACTGTAATAAAGGTGAGGGGCTTCCTGTTGTTTTCGTTTGCTTTGAAGAATTGGGAATCAAAACCAAAATAAACAGGTGTGAAAGGAACGTTTTTAGTTTTTTTGGCAAATACTGTATAGCCCTGCTCCGGAGCGCCGGCATCATCATAAGTGTATTTTTGATAAACAAGGCTTTCGTGTACCGGAATTATATGGTTGCAATGTCGAAGCGAAAAGGCTGTGGCCATCCCATTTAATCTTTTAACATAGCTTCCATAATTGATCTTTGGAAATCGGGCAGCATCAGTTCCACCAACTATGATAAGTGTTGGCAGTTTGAAACACCTCTTAAAAATAACAGGCAGTACTGAATTGTATCCCGCAAAGAAACAGATACTTATGTCGGCTGAGCGGAAATTTTTAATCAGAAACAGCAGTTGTTTAAAAAGTTGTGGGATTAATTTTAGCGGGCTTCCCTGATTCAGATTGAAGATTTTTACCTGATAATCGGAGGACAAAAGTTCAATATCTCTTTGAATAAATGTAGAGATGTTTGGGGAAAAGAATAAAATGGTCTTACGTTTCATTTTTAATAGGTTATGTTTACAGGATAACTGATCCTTTGTTGAACTGTCTTAGTTTTATGGATGTGATTACTTTTTTGGTCGAAAGGGGAAAGGCTGATTTCATCATCCAGTCGTAATATGAGGGCTCCTTAGCAAAAATCTGCTCAACAGGTTTACCTTTATGTTTTCCAAAATTAAATACTTCCTGCTTATTGTCATTAAAAATAATATGGCCTACCAGATCGGCAGAGTTATGCTGTTCGGAAAAAGCGCTAAGCTCTGTTACATCATTTACAATAGGTTCAATGGTTTGCCCGTCTTTATCTTTTATCTTAACCCCTTTGTATCTGTCGAGTTGTGCTTTCAGGATTTCGTATGTAGCCATTGCATCGGCCTCTGCCGAATGATGGCCGGAAAGCTCTTTTTCACAATAAAATTTGTATGCAGCTTTTAGGTTGCGAGGTTCCATTTTATGGAAAATATTTTGTACGTCAATAAATTTTCGATTTTTCAGATCGAAATCGGTGTCAGCCCTTAAAAACTCTTCAACAAGCAAGGGAATATCGAATTTGTTCGAGTTGTATCCTGCCAGATCGCTATTTCCAAAAAAACTATTCAATTCCTTGGCAATCTCTTTAAAAGTCGGTGAGTTTTTTACCATTTCATCGGTAATGTTGTGTATCTCAGTAGATTTTGGAGGGATCGGAATAGTGGGGTTTATCAGTTTTGTATAAATATCTGTTTTGCCATCCGGATAAACTTTTACTACGCTTATTTCTACAATACGATCCTCTGCAACGCTAATACCGGTAGTTTCCAGGTCGAAGAAAGCTAAAGGTTTAGTAAGATTTAGTTCCATGTAATTTTCAATAAAAGAAAACCCCTGAATTTCTCAATTAGAGGTGTTAAGTTTATGATAGGTATAATATTTTATTTTCTTAAACATCTTGATTCAGATCAAAATTCTCAAGGCGTTCTTTAATTTGTTTCAGATACATTTCGCCCGGTGCGCCATCCACTATTCTATGGTCGTATGCTAATGAAATTATCATAGTATGCCGAATGGCTATTACATCGCCTTGACTGGTTTCAAGTACTTCAGGTCGTTTTTTTATTGCGCCCGATCTGAGGAAAGCCACTTGTGGCTGATTTATGATTGGAGTACCTGTAAGGCTGTCGAAGCTTTCAAAATTGGTTACGACGAACGCTCCATAAAGTTCGGGTTCCACTGCCTCAAATCTGTTAGTGGACCTGTATTTTAAATAGTTAAGGATATCATCCTTGGTTAAGTGGTTGCCCTTGCCGTTACTTTCTATTTTCTCCAGTTTCTGTAAGGCGATATTCACTTTTTTAGCGATACTTTTAACTAAAGGTGAGTAGAAGCGTGTGGGGGTTGCTAAATCATCACTAATCAAACACCCTGTTTCTGTTGGAACATGATATGTTATGTCAGGCTTAATATCAGTGTCAGGTTTTTTTAGCCATTTTATGTTGGTGGCTTCGATAATGCTTTCACCCATTTTAGGCATTATTATTTCGAAAATTGCCATTTAACTTTACACTTCAATATCAAATTAATAACGCTTTCGAAACAAAGTGATATAGTAAATGTTTATGAATATAATTGACCGCAAAACTAATGATTTAGCAATTAATATTTTTCAGGTCTTACTAATTCGGGCGATTGTCAAGTTTTCGTATGCCTTTAAAGATTAGGTTAATGTCATTTTTTGTTTTATAATCTCTGGCATACAGTAAGTTAAGTCGGTCGAGTGTATCATCAGGTATCTCTTTATAATGTAGCGCCGAGGCTGGGTTCAATACTCCCGTGCGTAGCTTAGGCAGACGTTTTGTGTTATCCGATGTAGTATTACAATAACCAACCCATGTTTTTCTGGCAAAGAGTACTTGAAAAATATTTAAAATAAAATAAAAAGGCTGTTTGACGAGAAAAATTGTTATCGGCAGGCTTAGCAGTAGGGGGATGGATGCGACGATATCAAGAAATCTTTTATTGCGGCGATTGGCGGTTTTATCAATGGAGTTTAATTCCAAAGCAAATAGGTCGCCGGAGGTGTTGATGGAGTTACTGCCTATTATTGAAAGGCTTTCGGCAGGAGCGATCTTATAGTCAACCTGCATGTGTTTTAACTCCGACATTTTATCAATTATACTACCTGAAGGAACATCCTTTGCGCAAAAGATAATTTCGTTAATCTTGTAGATCTCTATTATTTCTTTAACCTGTTCAAATTTTCCGATAAAGTTACCCTGCGATTTAACATCATGATAAGATACCAATCCGATGAAGGCAGGTTGTGTTTCAATTGTGGTAAGTAGCCCGGCTACTCTTTTAGCCTCTTCGGCACCGCCAATAATGATATATCTTTTGTTTTCTACTTCTCCGATTTTAAATTCCGAAAACCCTGTCCAATGTAACAGATAACGGATTGAGGTCATTGCGAGGTAAGCCCAAAATGAGCCTAACAATATCATTGCACGGGAATAGCGCATTGTTTCATCCAAAAGGCTGTAGAATACCAGAATAGCTATTGTGCCGGCAAGCAACCCTCTGAATATTTTATAAAGACTGATTGGCTTATCGTAACCACCGGAAAGATAGACAGAAAAAAGCCAAATGAAGATATAAGCAGGCACGGCAATTAATAAAAACTCAATAGGATAGTTGCCGCCATCCTTAAATACTACCGAAGTAGCCCAATAGCTCTGGATAAAATAGATACCTGCAAAAATGAAAACGGCATCAAGCAGTTTTAAAAATACCTTATCGGCCAAACGACGCAGAATAGCTAAGAAGGCTCTGAAATATACAGCCATATTGATCAAAAGAGAAAAGAGCTTGGCGTTTTTTTGTGAAAAATGTTTTTTTGCAAAAATGATCATGGCTTGGTAAAAGACAAGTACGTAGTTTATCGAGCTCTTTTTGGTACTCTCTCCTTTGTAATGTATGATGCGGGTTTTAGGAAAATAGTAGTTTTTATAGCCCTCTTTTGTAATTCGGTAGCTTAGGTCAATATCTTCGCCGTACATGAAATAAGATTCATCAAGCCCGCCAATTTTGTCAAGAAGTGGTTTTCTTATTAGCATGAATGCGCCACTAAGTACGTCCACTTCGTGAATTTCGTCATTGTTGAGGTAGGTGAGGTGATATTGCCCGAAAATTTTGGATTTCGGGAAAAGCTTTGAAAGCCCGAAGATCTTGTAAAAGGCCACTGCGGGAGTTGGAAGGCCACGCTTGGATTCAGGTAAAAATTTTCCTTTACCATCCACCATTTTCACTCCGAGGCCGCCAGCATCCTCATGCGCATCCATGAACTTTATTATCTTTTCAAAAGTGTCATCTTCAACTACCGTATCAGGATTAAGTAAAAGTACATATTCTCCTTTTGCTATTTTGATGGCCTGATTGTTAGCTTTGGAAAAACCACGGTTGTCAGGATTGACAATAAGATTTACCTCAGGAAATTTTTCCCTAACCATTTTCACCGACCCGTCAACGGAGTTATTGTCAACAACAAATACTTCACTTTCAATGTTTTTTACAGCTTTACGAACTGAGTTAAGGCACTGTTCCAAAAAGTGCATCACATTATAATTGACAATAACTACTGATAGTTTCATGAAAACGAATTTTTATAAATCGCCATTTGAGCCGTCAAAGATAGAGAGTTTATAAAACTGGTGGGAGATAGCAGAGGATAAAAGTAAATAAAGGTAAACACAATTTGTTTTTTATGCTGTTCGGAAAAACCGATTACTGAAAAAGTTTCAATTGGTTGTAAAAAAGCTTAATGGTGTTCGGGGATGTAACCACCATATATAAAATTCCAAAAATTGCTCCCCAAAAATGCGCATTGTGCCCGATATTATCCTTTGCCCGTTTGCCCATGTAAGCCGAATAGATAAGATATAAAATCCCGAAAAGCCATGATGGAATACCTATTGGTATGAAATAGAAAAATATTTTTCCGTTTGGATAAAGTATAATGCTTGCAAACACCACTGCCGATACAGCTCCGGAAGCGCCAACTGCATTGTAATATATATTTTCCTGATTTTTCCAGAAATCATATAGAGTGGAAAAAATTGTACCTCCAACATACAGGAGTAGGAAATGGAGGCCTGCAGCGCCATGGTAAATTATTGTGAAATGACTAAGCACAATGCTACTGAACGACCACAATACAAACATATTGATAATTAGATGCGCCCAATCAGCATGAAGGAGAGCATAGGAAAAAAATCTGTACCACTCCTTATAGTGTTTAATGTACCAGGCATTGAACTGCAATTTATCAAACAAATCGTTTCGGCTGAAAGCCAAAAAGGAAACAATACTTGTGAGCGCTATTAGAATTATAATCATTGCGTCGGTTTGTAATTGTCAATCAATTAATTGCAGGGGGCGCTTCTGTTTGAGTAAAATCAATTTCTGATCCCATTGTGCTGTGAGGAATTATAAACGTGATAAACAGTACAACAACAGCAGCATATACCCACCAGCGCCTATTTGGATTTTTCCTGATCTGTAGCCATGCTATCAGCCAGATTACGAATGTAGCCAGAGACTTGTTATCGGTCAGGTCTGTTCCAAACGGCCAGCCTGCCCAGTAAACACCAAAAGCATATTTTTGCATTATAGGTCCGAATAAAAAGCCTCCAAAACCAAACAGAATTACAGTAAACAAAGCATAGTTTTTCAGGTATTTGCCTTTGATAAGCGCTTCGAACCCTGTACGTGTTGCAAACATCATGGCCAAAAACATTACGATAATATGAGGTATTAATGCCCATTGGGGAACTACTCCTTTGTATCGCAGAATGAGCGTTTTTTTAGTTACCAAAGTAAGATTGTTTTCTTTGCCAAGAAATACTTCATATTGAATTTTCCCGGCAGGCGGCAGGTTGGGAAGCTTTGCCACAAGCATTTCACCATCCCGTTGCATGGGTATTGGTTCCGACCATTCGTCATGGCTTTTAAATCTTTTAAATCTGTATTTTCCGAGGATTTGTTCATTAATAACTTTGATTTTCACCTCTGCTTTAGTGTCGCCCTCCCACGTTCTTATAAGGCGATATTTAATCTCTTCGTTGTCAATAACTATTGTACCTCTAACCGGATAAGTGGGGCCTGTAGTACGCTGGTAAATAGCTGCAGAGGCCATCAGTAGAAAAGAGATAAACCAGAAAAGTATAGATTTTAATGTATAACTCATCACTGTTTAATTTTTACTTTACAAAATAATGTAACAGAAGCGATTAATACAAAAAACTAAATATTTAAACATTGTAAAAAATCTTTTTATGCCATAATTTTTGTATAAAATATTTTATGGCCTTTCTAATACAGAATTTTCAATCTCGTTCAAAATCTGACACATTAACTCATGAATTTTTGTTCTCAGATTCATTTTCATAAGTTTTCGGTTATCAGCATCGGGATAGATCCGGTTTGATAGGAATACATAAATCAATTGATTTTTTGGATCAGCCCAGGTGTATGTTCCTGTAAAACCTGAATGGCCAAAGCTATCCAGTGAGGCCTCTTTGCTTACCGGCCCGTTTGGGTCGAATACAGGAAATGGTTTGTCGAAGCCTAAGCCGCGCCTGTTTTGAGATAGAGGAAATTGTTGGCGAGTGAATTCGGCCATGGTATTTGAACTGAAATAGCGTTGGCCTCCATAATATCCATTTTGGAGGAACATTTGCATTATTGCCGCCACCTCTGCTGCATTTCCAAACAGCCCTGCATGCCCTGATATCCCACCTAACATTGCTGCTGTCGGATCGTGAACGTAACCGTGGATAAGTTGCTTCCGAAAAGTTGTATCTCGTTCTGTCGGGGCAATTTTTTCTAAAGAAAAACGCATGATAGGCTTGAACCCTATGGTAGGCAAGCCCATAGGACGATAAAAGTGCTGTTCGCAATATTTTTCAAAACTCATCTTTGTTTTTTCTTCCATAGCTTCACTCAGAAGGATAAAACCCAGATCGCTGTATTTATATTCCCGCTTCGGCAAAAGTTTGGATTTTGCAATAGAATCAAATATTATTTCCCGGTACGAATTACTGATAAATAGGTTCTTAGCCACCTGCTGATCGAATAGTTTCGTTTGTGTGGAAGAGTAAATTGTAGGATCGAGTGCGAAATCCTTGATTGTTTTTTTATAAAATGGTATCCAACTTTGGAACTGTGCCTGATGTGCCATTATTTCCCTTATGGTTCGGGATTGCTTGTTGGAATTTTTTAAAAAGGGGAGATATTCTGACAATGGCTCATCGAGATTAAAACTTCCCATCTCGTACATCTGCATTATTGCCGGCGTAGTTGCGAGTATTTTGGTAAGCGAGGCAAGGTCGTACAAGTCGGTTGTTTGAATGCTGCGTTTTCTGTCGTAAGTGTGGTGGCCAAAGGCTTTGTTGTAGAACACCTTTCCATTTTTTGCAAATAAAACCTGACACCCTGGATATGCTCCCTGTTTGATACCGCTTTCGATAAGCTTGGTAATAGTATCGAGTTTTTCAGAACTGATACCTAACTCTTCAGGTAGAGTATATTTCAGCCTGCCGATAGGTTTTGTGTCAACTCCTGTTCCAACCGAAAAAGCGGATGAGGCCGAAACAGGAAGCCTGCCCGATGCGCCTATAGCTCCGAAAATGATTTGAGCGCTAATGTCTTTGGAAACAGAGTTGTCCTCGTAAGAACAAATGATTACATCAATACCTTGATGTTTAGAAAAGTTTGATAGTGAATAAGGATTCCCAAAAACATCGAGTATGATTTTGTTTTTTCGGGCTTTTAACAAGCCGATTAGCTCTTTTGCTGATGATGAAATACCATAATTCTTTGACAGATTGTTATTTGTATTTTCAACTCCAACAATTATTAGGTTGAAATCATTAAGTTTTGAAATTATTTCATTTATGGCAGCTTTATCTGGGTTTGATGGCAGATTGAACAGTTCCACCGGCGCATAGCTTCCGAGCCTTTGTTGAAAAGGGCTTGTCTTAATACTCCCAATGGAAAGGGCTGCGATTTTTAATGTATCAAGATGGGTTAATGGAATTAGCCCATGGTCATTTTTTACTATCGTTATGGCTTTTTCAAATATTTGTTGAGTAACCCAACTATTGGCGCTACTATTAAGTTCGTTGGTAAGATTTTCGATGGTTACAGGCTTTTTATGAGCAAGTCCGGTTTTATACTTATAAGCCAGTATTTTGCGGCATCGTGCATCAATTTCTTCTTGTGAAATTAGCCCTTTAACTACAGCCTCTTTAATTTTCTGTAAAGCGAGGGGGATATTTCTTGTAAGCAGTAAGATATCGTTTCCGGCGAGCAACGCCATAAGTTCAATTTCACCAGGTTTATGATAGTTAGTTACACCATCCATATCCAATGCGTCAGTAATTGCAAGCCCTTTAAATCCCATTTTGTCCTTCATGAGCTGATTTATTGCTTTATCAGATAATGAGGTGGCTCTGTTTTTTGTTGAATCAATTGCGGGGATAAAGAGGTGCGCTGTCATTATTGCTCCTGTTTGAGCAGCTATGGCGCTTCTGAACGGATACAGATCGGCGCTGTCAATAGTTGCTATTGAGTGATTTAGCACTGGGAGGGTATAATGCGAATCGGTATCGGTATCGCCATGACCGGGGAAGTGTTTTGCGGTAGCAATAACTCCTGCGTTTTGCATACCCTGAATGAATGCTGCGCCTTTTTCTGCCACATTAACTTTGTCTTCGCCGAAAGAGCGAAAGTTGATTACAGGGTTCTTAGGGTTACTGTTGATATCCATAACTGGGGCGAAGTTCATTTGTATCCCTGCCCTTTTGCACTGTGCGCCAATATGGTATCCGGCTTTGTAAATCACTTCTTCATCTTGAACGGCTCCCATTGTCATGTGTTTGGGGAATGGAATGACGCTGTCTAAGCGCATGGCCAAACCCCATTCGGCATCTATGCTAACCATAAGCGGCGTCTTGGCTAAATACTGCCAATAATTGATCAATTCGGCCTGCCTGACAGGGCTGCCCTGAAAAAATGTAAGTCCCCCGATGTTATATTGAATTATAAGCCGGCTGATGCTGTCATAATATCGCCTATCCTTATTGGAATATGTTCTGATCATTAATAGCTGGGCTATTCGTTCATCAACGGTAAGCGAATTCATTACCGAATCAACCCATAGCATTTCAGGATAAACCTCAGTTAATCCAGCGATATCAGAGGATATACCCCATTGTTGAGATTTAACGCTTGCCGGAAAAAAACTAATTATTATTAAAAAAATGATTGCAACATTATATTTCTTCATTTTCACTAATAAAGTACTTTTTTTAATTTTTCAGGAAATACAAAACTAATCGGCGTCAAAGATACTATGACGCCGGATTCATTTTCGGATATTTTTTAAGTATATTATGAAATATGGCCAACGATTGAAGCTAAGTACCAACAGCTCAGGTGGTTAATTTACTCTCTGTTATATTTAACCTTATCCGATCATTGCATTAACCTCTTGTGCTACTTTTCGGTTGTATGTAAACGCGATATTCCGGTAATTTATAATGTCAACAATAGTTCCGATAAAACATAGTCCACCGGTAAGTAAGTATAAAATTCCTAATCCGATTTGGTCGGTAATGAATCTTTGAATTCCGGCAACTCCAATAAAACCGACGAGCGTAGTAATTAATATCAGCATTGGCGAGCGCCGGCGAGAACTGTAAATAAAAGAGAATTGTTTGATTTGTTCTTCACTTTTGCCTTTCAGCAGGTTGTCAAGGTAGAATAATTCTTCGCCATCTATATCTGGCAGATATTTCAGCAGTGCATTCATGATGTGGTTGTTTTTGGGTGTTTAAAATGAAAAAAATTAATGCTTAAAAATACTATTCTTTGAAAAATGACAATAACAGCTATCAAACCAAAAGGATGCATCTCTATTGATTTGCTGATGTTGCCATGTAAAGCCATACTTACTGACCGGCCGAGCCCGCAGCCGGGGCACGATTCAACACCAAGGTTACTCAACGGACATAAGGTGTAGTGATGCCCATTAATAGGCGATAGAAAAAGAAAAAGTAGAGCGCCAAGCCATATAATCAATTCTAAATTGAAATAGAGATTCTTTGATATTTGTTTAAAAAGGTACATCTTATTTAGAAAAGCGAATTTAAAATATCGAATTTCAAAAGTAAAATAAATTTGTAAAGCAATTTAAAAATCAGGGAATTAATGGATGTTTACTTCTGGTTCGAGGTCAACTCCGAAGTTCTCTTTTACTGATTTCATAATCATCTTGGCTAACTTAAGGATATCGCTGCCTGAAGCTTGCCCGTGATTGACCAATACTAATGCCTGCGAATGATATACCCCAGCATCGCCATAGCGAAACCCTTTCCACTTTAGTTTATCTATCATCCATCCGGCTGCTAATTTAAACGTATCATTGTCAGCAGGATAAACAGGGATATCCGGATATTTTGATTTAATCAGCATCAATTGCTCAAGGTTCACTATCGGATTTTTGAAGAAACTACCAGCGTTGCCGATTTTTGCCGGATCGGGGAGCTTTGAGTTTCTTATTTCGCAAACGGCATCCGACACATGTTTTATAGTTTGATCAGCCAAAGGGATTGAAGAGAGCTTTTTTTGGATATCTCCGTAAGAGGTATTTAGCGCTGGTTTTTTGCTTAATTTGTAATTTACTGACAGGATGATATATTGGTTTTTAGTGTCATGTTTGAAAATGCTATCTCGATAACCAAACCGACACTCTTCATTTGAGAAATTGACGATCCGCCCACTCTTTATTTCAACAGCTTCCAAAGACTGGAATAGCTCTTTTTGCTCTACTCCATAGGCTCCTATATTTTGAACCGGTGCAGCTCCTACGTTGCCAGGGATTAGTGAAAGATTTTCTAAACCGCCTAACCCTCGATCCAAACACCATAAAACAAAATTATTCCAGTTCTCACCGGCATTAGCTTTTACCAATGCCCAATTATCGTTTTCTTCAATAATAGTAATTCCTTGGGTAGATATCTTGATCACAACTCCATTGAAGTCCTTAGTAAAGAGTATGTTGCTCCCTCCGTTTAAGATAAGAAATTGTTTATCATCCAAAAAATGACTTTTCAAAAACGTGAAAATATCATTGTTGCTCGTTAGTTCGATAAAATATCTGGCTTTGACGTCAATACCGAAGGAGTTATACTTTTTAAGACTAATATTTTCACCGATTTTCATGTTTGTAACTTTGGTTGAAAGCTAATCATCAAAAATATTATTATTTGCCATTACGCATTACTATTTATTCAGCTTCACATCTTTTGCTTTTAAAATGGTAGTATTTTTTTAAAGGGAGTAAATGAGAAAAAGCATCTAATACAGACCGTTAGTGAAAACTGAAGATTTCGATATTAGTACTTGGTGTTAGCGTGCCAACTTTGTTTTTCGGTATTTTAATTTTGTCTTTTCTGTGTTTTTAGAACAGATCTGATAGCTTTGTGCTGATTGTAATATAGTTAGGCGATCCGTTGAGGTGATATGTCGCACGAGAGTAATCAAGCTGGAATTTTGAAATTCTAAGACCTATACCCCATGAAAAACCTACTGTTCCCATTTTATTATAAATGCCAAGCTCTTGTCGTCTTTGGTAATTATAACCGATTCTTAAAGAGAGGTTTTTGGTAGGGAGCAACTCACCGCCTATTACTACATGGCGCATAGCTTTATCCAGGAAGGTTTCGAAAGCGTCTTTTTTTTGTGGCTCGCCGGTAAAGGGGTCAACTTTATTGTTTGGGTCGTTGGGGTCGTAATAAGTTAAGTCCCATTTATGCAGGTTGGTAAGTATTATTGAGTATCTAAAAGGTAAATGTTTGAGTTTCTGCGTAACGCCTAAATTGATTTCGAGTGGCAATGACTCGATATTACGGCTTACAAAAGGTTTTAATTGTGTGCCTATATTTCGTGCTGTTAGCGAAACGGTCAGGTTGTGTTCAGGATTGATGTAGCTGCCGGCAATGTCCACTGCAAGGCCATAACTGGTATAATCCTCGTAACCTGAATAGATCATTTTGAGGTTTGCGCCAATAGAAAATAGTGAGTCAAGTTCTCTACCCCAGCCTAAGACCATCGCCAGCTCACTGGCTGTGAAATTTCCACCAGTTTGTCCGTTTTGATCGGCATATACAAAGTTGCCGTAACTGATATATTGAATTGTAGCAGCGTAGGACCCTATTTTTTCAAAAGAATTGGCGTAACTGGCATAACCGTAACTTATATCGGAATAGTAATCCACGAAGCTAAGTGCAAGTTTGTTATCAGTCTCTTTCGAGATGGCTGAAGGATTAAATAGAACTTGCGATAGGTCTCCATCTTTGATTGCCATGAAGTTGCCACCGAGCGCTGCAGCGCGGGCCGAACTGGTCAGATTAAGGAATTTGTAAACACTTACGCCATTTGTCTGAGCTTTGGCAAGAGGTCCAATAAACAGGAACAAAAATATTGAAATAGTAAAAGTAGATTTCAGATTCACAATAATATCCGTGATATGATTAATAATTTGACAAACGATAGCAGACTTTTTAAATTGTTTTTGTTTGCAAATAGATGAAGTACATAATAATAAGGTTGCCTGCCGTGCGATTTCATATACAATTAATAGAATTAATCAACTTTTTGTTCACCTCGACCAAAATTAGTTTAAAAAGTGATCAATAGAAGGCCATTTTGAGCTAAACTGCTGATTTTAATATGCCAGAAAGTTTAAAACTGAAACAATTGTTTGTGATTCAAATATTATTTATTTTTGTATTTTTGATTTTTATAATTTAAGAATCTAATCTTTCTTTGACATCAATTTGCAGTTATATTAAATATTTAAATTCTTTAACATGAAAAACAAAATTTACATTCAGTATTTATGGTTCGCCATTTTTGTTTTGATGGCTACCGTAGTTTCTGCGCAGCAAGTAGATCCTGCTGAGGATGTTACCCAAATTTCTTATCGTTCTGTAGAGCCTCCTGACTATTATCCTACTCGCACGGCTCTTACTAAAAACGAAATGCACGTACTTGATACGTTGACTGCTGCTGAACGCACGTTCATAGAGTCTGCTTATGACCCGCCAGCCATTGGCGTTGTCAGGGATTTAACTGATCCTATACGATTTAGTATGGAACAAAATAATTTTCTAACACAAGATGAGATTTCCGTTTCGGGTGGTCGCTTAACGCGTGTTACTGACGATTTGCTGGTTTTTACCACCTATTTTGAATCGAAGAAGGCTGACGAGATAAGGATTTTCTTCGCCGAAGGTAATTTTCCCTATGGCGTAGAGGTAAACTTGTTCAGCCGGGATGACTATGCCTTTAACCAACCCGAACTTGTTGGAGAGCTGGATGAACACGGCTTTTACACTACCACCACATTTGCGGATTATCTCTATTTGCAAGTTGTAATTCCGCTTGATAAGGTAAACGATAATGTAAGCTTTGCCATAACAAGGATAACCCATGTTGACAACAGATACATTCCCGATGAAATAAACAGAGATTGTTTTTTGGATGCCAATTGTTCTGATGCCAACAGTTTTACTCATATTGACGGATTCAGGAAAGCTACTGCCAGGTTGAGTTGGCCTACTGGTGGTGGTTTGGTTGGTTTGTGTACCGGCACACTACTTAACGACATGCGTACAGTTGATTTTCAGCCCTTTTTACTCACTGCCAACCATTGTTTTAGTACACAAAATGATGCAACGGGTCTTGAGGCTCGTTTTTATTACTGGTCAACCGAATGTAATAGCGGTGTGGTAAATCCCAATTATATTATTGTAAATGGTTCAAATTTGATTGCCACAAATAGTCAGACAGATTTCACTTTAGTTTTATTAAAACAACAAGGCGGGAATGTTTATATGGGCTGGAGCGCAAACAGTGTGGCAAATAATACAATTATGCACTCGGTTCATCACCCCGGTGGTACATTAATGAAATACCACCGAATGCTGAATAAAACTTCTCCCAGTTGGACATGCGATGGGTTTAGTATTTCTAATTTCCATTATACAAAGGCTACTCATGGACAGTCAGCGCCAGGTAGCTCAGGTGGCGGAATTGTTGACCCGGACGGCAGAATCCGTGGCCAGCTTTATGGAAAATGTCCCTGGGAAGTAGATCCTTGTGATTACGATACTTACTATAATATGTGGGG
>JAAYWF010000173.1 GCA_012516825.1 Lentimicrobium sp.
AAAACGATGCTGCTAATGGTTTTAGACTTTAATCCAAATTATTTCTTTATAATTAGTATTAAAAGGAGTTTTAATAAACAAACACTAAATCAAGATTACCCTCTCATAAAATCAATAATTCAACTCCGAAGAGATTTTTGTTGATTGATCCGGGTATTATTAAATATTGCTTCTTTTCAAAAAAAAAGCAGTTTTACTATGTATTACTTCATTTCACCATTTCGTACGTTGCGAAATGAGCTTTTTATAAAAAAAGGGAGAAAGACGCAATTAATTGGTTATCACAGCCGGGGTTTCCCCGTGGCAATATGCGTTTCCTCCCTAATTTAATTTTAAAATTATTGATTGATATTAATCTTCATCATCATAATAATAATCATCATCATCCAATGGAGCTCCCCAATTAATATTGGAAAGTTTTCCCTCTTCGAAAAGAAAATCTATCAGCGCATCATCAAAAATAAGCCACTGTCCCTTCTCCTCTTCATTATCTTCAAGATCAATTTCTTCAATTTCGTAGTCTGAATATCCGTTTTCCTTCATAAGGTTAATTACCTCGTCTATAGTCAGTTCGAAAACTTTAGCGCCGAAAAGGATAGTTTCAGGATTTTCAGTTTCGACATTACTCAAAAAGAGTCCATCAACCTCCTCATAAAAGATCGAAATACCATGATCATCAAAGTATTGAATCATAGATTCATCAAAGTCATCATCTTCTTCGATAAATTCTTCTTCGGTAGGCTCGCCTAAGTAACGAATTGCCTCATCGGGGGTGGATCCAAATTCAAGCTCTCCAAATCCTTCGAGTGGCTTGATTTCAAGTGTTAAACCTTTCATAAAATTAAATTTAAAAATGAAAATTTATTTAAATGGTGAATTAATCTCTTTAGACATTTTTTTAAAAACTAATTTATCAACTGTTGCCGGAATAAACTTATTAAGCAGAATGGATAATTTTCCTTCTGTTGTAAGTACTAATGATCTTTTTCGGTTAACTATTGCATCTGCTATTTTTTTAGCAACTTTTTCGGCGCTCATCATTTTCTCTTCATTGCGAGGTGTTTCGTTTTGTTGTGATCCATCGCTTGTTAACGCTTTAAAACGTATGTTGGATGCTGTAAATCCCGGGCAAGCAATTAAAACATGAAGGCCCTGTTTCAAGTTTTCAGTACGAATTACTCCGAGAAGCCCTTGCATAGCAGATTTTGAGGCGCTATAACCTGATCTGGCAGGTAAACCTACATACCCTGCAATGGATGAAACGCCAACTAAAGAACCTTTAGACGATAAAAGGAAAGGAAGTGCATATTTTGAACAATAGGCTGTGCCCCAAAAGTTAACATCCATCAATTTGCGGATAACATCAAGATGTAAGTCATTGAAAAGGGCGCGCATTGATACTCCGGCGTTATTAATCAGGATATCTATCTTCCCAAATTTGTCAATTGTTTGCTCAATAAGGTTTTTACAATCCTTCTCTATACCTACATCTGTGGGGACTGCCAATACTTCACTTTTAAACAATTCGTTTACCTCATGTTGCATTGCCGATAATTGGTCGGCTGAACGGGCAGCGGCAACAATTTTTGCCCCGCGCCTGGCAAACTCATACACAAGAGCTTTACCAATACCTGATGAAGCGCCTGTTATAACAACTACTTTGTTATCAAACCGTTTTGTCACAGGACTGATAAAAATTAAATAGCGTTTTTACGATGCTAAAAAAAACACATTTTATTTTTGGCAAATTTATCAATAATGTTTTGATATGGTATAAATTGGATAAAATATTTTCGGTGAAATTCATGGCTATTTAATATCCATGAGCTTGTCAACTTGATTTCTGGCGTCAGACCTAATTTTTTCGCTTTGTCTCTGTGCTTCACTAACAAGTTTGTCCGAATTATTTTTTGCTTCAGCTATCAGTTTTTCTGCCTTTTTATCTGTCTCTTTTTTAAGTTGTTCAGCCGCTTTCTTAGCAGCTGCTTCAGCTATTGGCCCCTTCTTTTTTGCGTCAGCAATCATATTCTCCGACTGTTTCTGTGCTTCCGCCTTCAATTTGTCTGCTGCCTCTTGTGCAGCCCTATTAATCGCATCTGCCTGCTTTTGGGCTTCGTTAATTATTTGGGCTGCTTGTTTATCGGCGTCTGCCAATATTTTATCCG
>JAAYWF010000174.1 GCA_012516825.1 Lentimicrobium sp.
CACTGTACTTATTATCATTATAATGTATTCCATAGTGAAAAGTGTTAGAGATTAAGCTTTTTTGGTAATTAGATTAATAAGTGCAATAAGAAATCCCAACGCAATGAAAGCTCCGGGAGATAAAATAAAAATCAGAATGCCGTCAGATTGAATAAACTTATATCCGAAAATCGAAAAGTTTCCTATCAGCTCTCTCACCGAGCCTAAGATAGTAAGAGCCATTGCAAAACCAAGCCCCATACCAAGTCCGTCAATCATTGAAGAGAAAATGTTGTTCCGTGATGCAAAAGCCTCTGCACGGCCTAATACGATGCAATTGACAACGATAAGAGGGATAAAAATTCCAAGTTGTGAATGCAGCGCTGGAGCATAGCCGGCCATAACAAGGTCAACCACAGTAACAAAAGCTGCAACGACAACAATATAGATCGGTATTCTCACTTTATCGGGCACTAAATTTTTAATGAGCGAGATGGCAATATTTGCCATTACCAGCACAAAGGTAGTAGCTAAGCCCATGCCCAAGCCATTATTGGCCGAAGTAGTTGTTGCCAGAGTCGGGCACATGCCAAGCAACATCACAAATACAGGATTTTCTTTAAAAAAGCCTTTAGTTAAGTTTTGTAATTGATTCATAACCCTATCTCCTGTTAATTTTGTTTTTGTTTCACTTCTTCATACGCTTGAAAAGCTCTGCTCAAAGCATCGCAAACAGCTCTGGAGCTGATTGTGGCTGCTGTGATAGCATCTACATCTCCCCCATCTTTTCTAACTTTTAAAGAAAACGCTGCAGGATTTTTACCGTCAAACTGCTCTTTGAAATTATCTGCTATTTTGCTGCCTAATCCTGGTGTCTCCTTATGCTCAAGCACCTGATAACTTACAATAGTACCATCGGGTGTAAAACCTACCATTATCCGTATGAGGCCATTATACCCCAGATGAGTGTAGGTGTTTATTGCAACACCGATAACTTCACCATCTTTTATTCCTTCATAAAAAATCAGGGAATCACCGCCCGAGTGCGGTAATATGGCAAAGCGATTTAACTCAGTAAATCCAGGCATTACCATTTCGATGGCCTTTTGCTGTTTCTGACGATCAACTTCGGCAATTGGGTCTTTGGTAAGATTGTAAACATAACTTGCCGCAAGGGAGGATACCGCTGTTGAAATTAAAAGCGTTAAAAACATATTTAAA
Source organism: Lentimicrobium sp. (assembly GCA_012516825.1). Classification (GTDB taxonomy): domain Bacteria; phylum Bacteroidota; class Bacteroidia; order Bacteroidales; family 4484-276; genus RZYY01. The sequence goes on from JAAYWF010000174.1 coordinate 1,201, forward strand.
AATGTAGATTCCAGTTTTGCCATATCAAAATATTTTTTTTGATGTCGTTATTATTTATTATTACCGAGTTATACACCAAAACGTTTTGGTTTGAAACTTTTATTAATTAGTGGCGTAAAGGCATTCATAATAAGAATGGCAAAAGAAACGCCTTCGGGATAGCTACCCCAAAATCTGATGATCATTGTAAGTAATCCGCAACCTATTCCAAAAATTATCTGTCCTTTTGCCGACATGGGCGAGGTTACCATATCGGTAGCCATATAAAAGACCCCGAGTATCATACCTCCGGTAATCAAGTGAAATAGAGGATCAGCATAATAGGTAGGGTCAATAAGCCAAAAAATGGCAGCGAATAGTAGCGCTGTCAATAAGTAGGACACAGGGATATGCCATGTGATTACCTTTTTATAAAACATGTACGCTGCGCCAATCAACAAAGCAATAGCTGACATTTCGCCAAGTGAGCCGGTTTGAAATCCAACCAACTGTTGAATATAATCGGGCATAGCTGGATCGCTCATAATCTGATCAATGGTTTTATTGGCCAAATGCCCATCTTTAAGTAATCCTAATGGAGTAGCGCCAGTTAACGCATCGGTTACTGATTTTGCAAATAATGGCTTTGGTATTGGCCATGTCGTCATTTGTGCAGGAAACGAAATCAATAAAAAAACACGACCAACGAGCGCCGGGTTAAAGGGGTTTTTGCCTAATCCGCCGAAAGCCATTTTAGCTATTGCTATTGCAAAGATAGCGCCTATTATAATTATCCAAGTTGGCAAGTTGGCGGGCACATTGAAGGCAAGAAGAACTCCCGTTATTACAGCAGAGCCATCGTTGATTGTTACATCTCCTTTAAGAAGATATTTCTGGATAAGGTATTCCACAGCAACACAGGCAACAACTGAAACGCCAATAATTCGCACTGCATCGAGTCCAAAAAAGTAAACCGAAACCAGCATTGCCGGAATCATGGCAAATATGACGCTATACATGATTTTGCGAACGGAGTCGGTGGTGTGAATATGTGGCGACCCCGAAATGGTGAGTAGATTATTCATGATTTACTGTTTTACCCTGGTTCTAATAATTTTTCCCACTTTGTCCTTACCAAGCCGTATAAAATCGAGCAATGGGCGCCCTGATGGGCATATATAATGACATGAGCCACACTCAATACAGTCCATTATTCTGTTAGCTTCGGCATCATCCCATTTATCAAGTGGTACGAGCTGTGCTAAGAGGAATGGCTCAAGCCCCATCGGACAGGCCGAAATACATCTTGCACATCTGATACAATTCTTTATAGGCGCACGCTTAGCTTCTGTTTCCGGCATTAGCAGCAACCCCGACGAGCCTTTAGTAATAGGAGCTTCTGGTGAAACTAATGCTTTCCCCATCATTGGCCCTCCGCTTATCAATTTTCCCAAATCCGCAGGCATACCACCCGCATGTTCTATCAGGTATTCAATAGGCGTTCCTACTCTTACCAAAAAATTAGCATGTTTACGAGCTGCATTTCCTGTTACGGTAACTACACGTTGGATCAGTGGTTTATTTTTTTGAACAGCCTCATATACAGCATATGCAGTTCCTACATTATCAACCACACAGCCCGTTTCCAAAGGTAATTTTCCTGAGGGCACTTCCCGACCGGTAAGAGCCTTGATAAGCTGCTTTTCACCACCCTGCGGATATTTTACTTTCAATGCATGCACTGTAATACCTTGAAACTTCTCGGTTAATTTAGTCAGATGTGCAATAGCATCGGGCTTGTTAGCTTCAATACCTACCATCGCCTTATCCACGCCAAGAGCTTTCATCAATATTGAAGTTCCGATAAGTATCTCCTCACCTTTCTCCATCATCAGAATATGGTCGGAAGTTAGATATGGCTCACATTCTACGCCATTGATAATCAGATATTGGATCTGTTTGCCTTCCGGTATCATCATTTTAATATGAGTTGGGAAGGTAGCCCCACCCATACCAACAACACCCATATCGTTGATACGTTGTATGATCTCCTCTTTGCTAAGCTTAATGGTTCTTTCGATGTCAGGTGAAGTATCAATTCCCTCTTCCCAAACATCTTCCTGAGTATCAATAAAAACTGCTGTTCGCTTATAGCCGGTTTGATCAATGATCTGATCTATTTTGGCCACTTTTCCTGTGGCAGGAGAGTGAATATTTGCAGAGATAAAACCGACGCTTTTAGCAATCAGTTGTCCGGTTTTGACATCATCTCCACGATTGACGATTGCCTTTGCAGGCGTTCCAAGATGTTGGGAAAGCGGAACAAATAATTTATCCGGCAAAGGCAAATGCTGAATGGCAGCGCCTGCTGAAACTTTGTTTTCCGGCGGGTGCACACCTCCAAGTTTAAAAGTTTTTAGTATCATTTTTCGTCTATATTAAGATAACGAAATTTTTGCGATTAACCTTCAGTGGCAACTGGAGCAGGCTCAGTAGGGGCATCTACTTTTTCTACAAGCTTTTCCTTTCGTGGCGGAAAATTTAACTCATGGATTGAATTGGTTGGGCATACTAATGCACATTTGCGACACAGCTTGCATTTATATGGGTCAATGTATGCAAGATTATTAATCAGTGTGATAGCATCAAACTGACACTCTTTCACACATTTACCACAGCCGATACATGCTACTTCACAATTTTTCTTTGCCGGAGCGCCTTTCTCTTCATTTATACAACCAACATAAATCCGGCGATCTTTTTTCCCTTTAGGACGAAGTTCAAATATGCCTCTTGGACACGCTTTTACACAGGCATTACAAGCAACGCAATTATCTTGTATCACTACCGGCAAACCAGTCGCTTTATCCATGTAAAGAGCATCGAATTTGCAGGAATCCACGCAATCGCCTAATCCCAAGCAGCCGAATGGGCATCCGCTCTCTCCAGAATATAGGTTGTGTGCAAAAGCACATGTGAGCGGGCCGTCATATTTTACTTTTGGTTTTGCGTTGGTCAGTGAGCCATTGCAGCGTAATACAGCAATTAAAGGCTCCTTTTCCTCTGCTTCCAACCCTAATACCTTTGCTATCTCTGCCATTGCTGTATTGCCGCCAACCGGGCAGTTTAGATTATCCAAATTACCTGCGGCTACTATTGCTTCGGCAAAAGCACGACAGCCGGCAAAACCACAGCCGCCACAGTTAGCGCCGGGTAAAATAGCCTCAACGACATCAATCCTCGGATCTTCGATAACCTTGAATTTTTGAGCTACAAAATAGAGCACTACAGCAGCCGTAACCCCAATTCCACTCAGGGCAATTACCGCATTAAGAATTATGTTATCCATGAGAGCGCTGTTTTGTCATGTAATTAATTCAATCTCACTTAGTTATTTGGATAATAAAAATAATCTGAACAAATATTTGCTCACTTTTGTCCAATTAACTTTGACGCAAAATTATATCATACACCAATCGTTTATACACTATTTCTCAATTTAAAATGATTATAAACTTACAACTATTCAAACATAACTTTTAAGCTTCGAAATGAATAGTTAGGCCAATATCACATTAAGGGAAAGCTGAAAAAAAAAGAGAACGACAATGGTAAATTTGCTGCGAAAAGGCTGAAAAGAAAACCCAACGTCCATTCAACCAAAAGAGTCGTCATCTTGCCATCGCACTCAAGCCCGTCCCCCACCCTTCAAAAATTAGTTGACAAGAATTATGGAAAAAATAAAGATTAACAATACAAAAAAAAAAAGTATTTTTGAAATTTAAGATTTAAGGATTTGAAATAAATGAAACTATACGAAACATTAGAGCAACAACTAAAAAAAGAACCCAACTTCGTAACAGACAACGGAGAGCTCAAAAAATACAACCAAACTTTCATTGAACAGATAGAAGCATTAAAGCCAAACGGCACAAATGAAGAAAAGAGATTTGTTGAACTGTTTTCCAGACTTTTTGAAGGAAATCAGGACTGAACAAAATACAATCAAAATCCACACGGACA
>JAAYWF010000175.1 GCA_012516825.1 Lentimicrobium sp.
AAGGATAACATTTGGGGTTAGTCGTATTCGTTCATTGTATCTTTATGTCGTGCATATTCACGCCATTTTCCGATGAGTTTATTAAAATCATTAGGTAGTGGCGCTTCAAATAGCATTCTTTTACCTGTTGTGGGGTGTTTAAATTCAAGTAAAAAGGCGTGTAAAGCCTGCCGCGGAAGGATATTGAAACAGTTGATTATAAATTGTTTGTATTTGGTAAATGTTGTTCCTTTCAGAATTTTATCGCCACCATATTTTTCATCGTTGAACAATGGATGACCAATATATTTGAAATGAGCCCTTATTTGATGTGTCCGTCCTGTTTCTAATGTGCATTCAACTAAAGTTACATAACCGAATCGTTCGATAACTTTGTAATGTGTGATGGCAGGTTTCCCTTGCGAATTGTCAGGATAAACTGTCATTTGTAGGCGGTCGGTTTGGTTGCGGCCAATGCTTCCTTCTATTGTACCGGCATCCATTTTCATATCCCCCCACACTAATGCAAAATATTTGCGGTTGACGCTATGTTCGAAAAATTGTTTGGCAAGTATAGTTTGTGCTAATTCGTTTTTTCCAACAAGCAGAATACCTGATGTGTCTTTGTCAATCCGATGTATCAGTGCAGGTAATACATCAGGATTGTCCTGAAAGTAAAATGCAAGGGCGTTTATCAGTGTTCCGGTATAATTCCCATGTCCAGGGTGTACCACCATTCCGGCATCTTTATTAATTACAATAATGTCGTCGTCCTCGTAAACGATATTAATTGGGATATTCTCGGCAATTATTTCGAACTCTTTTACTGGTCCAGGCAGTAAAACGGAAATGACATCCCCTGGTTTAACTTTGTAATTTGATTTTTCCTGCTTGTTGTTTACCAGAATATTGCCACTCTTTGCAGCCATCTGGATTTTGTTTCGGGAGACGTTGCCAAGTTTGCCAAAAAGAAATTTATCAATCCTAATTAAGCTTTGTCCACGGTCAACTTGAATCCTGTGGTGTTCGTAGAAATCATCCTGTTCATCAGGCATTACAAGGTTGACATTTTCCATTTATTTTGGCTTAGTTCGATAGGATTTTATAGTTATTTGGTGGTTTGCTGACAATTCAGAAAACCCTGATTTTTAAATTTATTTAGCTATTACGAGTTTTTGTACCATGTGCGATCGTTGATAATGATCAATAATGCTGACTAAATAGATGCCGTTTTTCAGGTGTTCCAGAGCAAACTCTGGTTTGTAGGTGCTTGTAAAAACCTTTTGACCTGAGAGAGTAAAAATTTCAATAATTATTTGTTTTTCTCTTTCGTTATCAGGAATTACCAATTGAGGTTTGTTGTTACCTGGTGTCAGATATTGGAGTTGTATTTCAAATTTTCCATCTTTTGATGGGTTTGGTACAATTAAGAAGTTGTTGGCGCTTGTTGCTTTTTCTGGCGGCTGTTCACCAATTTTTTTACCGAGCAACGGTCTTATCATCAAAGCCCCTTTGTATGAAGAATTTACCCATTCACCGGTAACATTGTAAAATATTTTGTCGGAGACGTCATTCGATGCGTCGAATCCGAGGTTTAGGTTATTGCTTGTTTGCTGAATCCATCCGACGTAAAACGTGCCTTGTACAGGAAGAGGCTCATCAAGGTAGTAAGTTTGAAATTCAAAGAGTTCGTTGCCGAATATTGGTTTTTGGTTCTCTTTAATGTAAAGCAGGTCGCCGGGGATACCATTTAAGTCGCCCCACACAGCAAGATGAAAATATCGTTCGTTGGCGCCGGTAAGTGTTTTGTTAAAGTACATCTGTATAGCTCTCAGTGTATCTCTACGACTTAAAGTGAATTTGTATGCTAACTGAGCTCCTGTTGGGGTAAGCCCGTAACCAAATTCAGCAGTCCCATCATCATAAGCATAGTAGTTGAAAAATTTTTGCCTGAAACGAAGAGTGTCGGCAAGGCCTAAAAGTAAATCACCTTCAAGGTAGTGGGTAATGTCGAAATAGATGCTATCGCGATTTCCGAAAGGAGGGAAAAAAGTTGTAACCGGAGGGTGGGCAAATGATGGATTAGAGGCGTATCCCGCTTGATTGAAAGGAAGCAGGTCGTCGCTACCCGCATCAAAGCCAAAGGTAAAGCTACCTTGGTCATTCTTTACTTCATAATAATAATTGGCCGTCTGGTTTCCATTATCCAAATTGCTGATATAGATATCAACACGTTGTTTTATTACACTCGTCGGATCATTTGAATATTGGTAATAAGGCATGCTTTGATATTGATTCAGAAAGGAGGGAGCTTGTCCTACGAATGTAAGGGCTTTATGTGTTGAATCATTTCTGGATCTGCCTTTGTCAAGAAGGACGTAATCAATATTCCATTGATCGCAATTGCTTTGCCAGCTCTGGAGGTTGTCGGTTGAGATGCTGGCATAATTAAAAAACCTAAATTGGAAATCATTTCTGAAGTAGGCAGAATCAATGATAGGGATCATTACCTGCTTGAAATACTGATTATTATTGACTAATAGAAAGCTGTCGAGCCGCATTCCTTTTGTTGCCCATATTCTGTCCCATTTTGTTTCGGGAACAAACACTGAATCGCAGGGCAAGGTTACTTGATCTCCTGGAAAAAGCGTGTCTTGCGCAATGATATATAGAAGCTCGTCACAGGGTGAAAAAAGAAAATCACCGGGATAAATCGTGTCAATGCCAAAAATGGCAACATCTACAGTGATGGAATCGAGATAGGAAAAAATATAATTATCAGTATAATGGCCGAATTCAAGCACTAATGAATCCCGGGTTTGAGGGTCGTTCGCAAGGCCTTGCGGCTGGTAATAAAAGCTGAAATAGACAGAATCAGCGGGTGACAAGGCTTTAGGTTGAGGCGAAAAAATAGAATCGAGACGGATGGGTTTTGATGTCAGATAGTCGGCGATAAACGAAACAAAATTAGCGTCAGGATATAGATTGCCTTTGCTGTCAATGGCATCGAAAGTGGCTACATTCCACGTGGGAGGGAATAGAGCAAAATCGTTGTTGATGAATACATTTTTATCCATCCATTTGGATTGATCGGGAAAGACTGACGTCTTTTTAAAATTGTCGAAAAATGGAAGTAACAGCGGATCGGGTTGCTCTATCACCGAAGATTTTTCATTTCCCTGACTTTGAATAAAACTCTTTATAGTAGGGTTTTCCGAAAGACCGGTAAGTATTTCCTGGGCTGTTACAAAATTGATGAACAGAATCGAAGTAAATAATAATATGGAGATTATTGTTTTTTGCATCTCTTTTTAAAACAGATCATCAATATTTTCGTCTTCACCCGACTCAGGTATTATTTCAATATTCTCTCTTTTGTAAGCATTAAAATTAAAATTTGTATCGCCTGTTACCCATAGGTCAACTGCAGCGCCAAAGTCAACCCTCTCTTCTTCTGAAGCCAGAGGTCGTTGTCTGTAAACTTTTATAATCTTATTGTTGGTAGTATCGGAATAACTCAAATAACCAACATTTAACGATGATTGATGGATAAGAGCTATCGCATCTGCCAGAGTTTTTTCTATAAGGTACGGCACTTCCACAGTTTCGTCTTGCAGGCCCTTTCCGAGTATAAGTTCAATAGCCGATCCTTTTAGAATTTTGGTACCCGGTTTGATATTTTTTCCTTCAAATTTTTGATCTAAAACGGCGTTTTTTGCCATGTTGGGAATGTATGTCAGGCGCTCTATGGTTAATCCGGCTGCCTTTATGTTGGCAAGCGCCTGACGTAATGTAAGGTCAACGAAATCAGGAGTGTTAACCGTTTCGGGCTGCATGGCAACAACTGTTAAATAAATCTTTCTGCCTCTTTTTACTTTTGAACCCATTGGAGGATCCTGTTGAACGATAGCGCCCTTTTCATATCGGTCGTCATAAATGGAATCAATCACTATGTATCTGAATTTAGCCTTAGGATCAATTTCCTGTTTTAATTCGTGAAGTTGCATTCCTACCATGTCAGGTATTTCAAATGTCCCGCCACGTTTAACGTAAAACCCAAGAAAAAGAATGATCAACCAAAGCAAAATTAGACCACCTATTAAAGAGAGTATCAGGTGCTTGAAAAACAATTTACTTAGTAAGAATTTCCTTAGACTCATTCAGTTTACTAAATTGTATGAAAATAGATTAGCTGCAAAATAGCTGTTTATTAAACTGAAAAGCTTTTGTTTTATTGCTAATCGTCTTATAGTGATTGTATGCTTAATTTGAAAATGGCTTGAAAGCTCAAAATATATAGTTACTCCGCAAGGTTTTAATTAACAATTCGACTTAGATATTTTGCGTGCTTCCTGCTTTGTCGGAACGGATATTTATTTTACCAATGTCAGTTCATCAATAAGATGCTTTGCTCCGGCGTATTTATCTATTACAAATAGTACATAGCGTATGTCAACACTGATAGTACGTTGTAGCTCATTTTCAAATGCGATATCGCCGCTCATTGCTTCCCAGTTGCCATCAAAGGCAATTCCGATTAGTTCGCCTTTGCCATTAATAACAGGGCTGCCGGAGTTACCGCCAGTGATATCGTTTGTGGATAGGAAGTTAATTACAAGGTCTCCGTCTTTGCCATAAATCCCGAAATCGCCCTTTTTAATCAGCTCTTTTAGTTTTGGCGAAACAATGAATTCTTCGTTGGTAGGATCTTCTTTTTCCAATATCCCTTTTGCATGTGTTATGTAATCATAATGTACAGCATCAGCAGGGTAGTAATCTTTTATTGTTCCATAGGTGAAACGCATTGAAGAGTTGGCATCAGGGTAATATTTAACAGAAGGATTCATCTCGCGCAACCCGGCAATAAATTTGCGCATATTTAAACTAACGTTTTGCTGTCCTTCGGCCAAATTAGCTTGATAGCTGGCTATGATTTTGTTAAATGACGAAGATAGTTCGTTGATGGGATCTTTTTTGAGGGTTTTAACCTTGGGATTTGATAAAAATTTATTGTAGCGATCCTTATCGGTAAAAATGGAATTTTTAAAAACATAATCTACGTAAGAATTTATATCGCCATTGAACTTGGCGTTTATTGTTGCAAAGATGTCGGGCAATTGATTTAGCGATAGTCTTTTTTTGAACAGACTTAGCATTGAAGATAACATATCGCGATCCATTGAAATATTATAATCGCTATAAAATTCTTCTGAAGTCTCTTTCAATGCATCAATAGTAAGCTCAATTTGCGCTTTATTTTCTTTTTTCTTCTCCAGCATTTCTTCCATTACCACAGTTTGCATTGACAGATTTAGGCATTCAATATTACTCGATCCGATTGCGATTAGGTAAAATGGCGTGATTGTTCCCTCCATTTGTTGATAAGCAGCTTGAAGGTTTTGTAGCACATTCCCGTATTTCTCGTTGGTTTCGTCATTTTTTTTGTACCAGTTTATAAAATCCTTTTCTATCTCCTCTTTTTTGCTTTTTACATCTAATCTTTTCAGGCCACGTGTTTGCCCGATAAAATATTTCCATACATTTGCTATGCCTGCATGATCAGAAGCAAGTTCAATACGTATGGCTGGATCAGCATCCATTTGTGTCTTCATCACGTCAAGCATGGTGCCGAATACATCAATAATTGCAGGGTTCTTTTGATTTATGGCGAAATCAATCCCATAGGAGGTTAGGTATCTTTCAGTATTACCCGGGAACCCCCATATCATAGCATAATCATCTTTTTCATATCCTTTGATTGAAACGGGAAGGTGGTGTTTTGGTTTTAAGGGTACATTATCTTTCGAATAGTCGGCCGGAGAGCCATCCGGTGCGCTATAAACCCTTAATATGGCAAAATCCCCCGTATGTCGAGGCCACATCCAGTTATCGGTATCACCTCCGAATTTGCCTATTGACGATGGCGGAGCGCCCACCAACCTAACATCTTTGAAGGTTTGATAAACAAAAAGATAATACTCGCTACCGTCGTAAAAACTCTTTACAACGGCATCATATTTACCGTCTTCGGAGGCTTTTTCTTTGATCGGAGAGGTTATTTCTCTGATTTTTGCCGCACGTTTTTCAATGGTCATTTCGTCGTCTAACTCTGATAGCACTTGCTCGGTAACATCTTCCATCCGTACCAGAAAGGAGGCTGTCAGACCTGGATTTGGAATTTCATCTTCAGCATTCATTGCCCAAAAGCCATCAGTAAGATAATCGTGCTGAATAGAGCTATGGCGCTGAATGACGTCGTAGGCGCAGTGATGGTTTGTAAACAGAAGCCCTTTATCCGAAACGATCTCTCCGGTGCAGAAGAAGCCATTTGGCGCGCTGCCTTCGGCAAGACCTACAACGGCGTCTTTCAAGCTGGAATGATTGATGCTGTAAAGCTCATCAATTGTAAGTTGCAAACCCATCTTTTGAATGTCGGTCCAATTTAAGCGTTCAACAAACATTGGTAACCACATACCCTCGTCGGTTCTGAGGGAGGCAAAAAGGCTATTTAGGCCGAAAACAATAGCCAGAGAAAGAACAAAAATGTATTTTTTCATGTTAAATGTGTTGATATTATGTTTTTAAAAAAAATTAGTGTTTAGTTGCTGCGGCAAAAGTATTGAATTTTGTTCTACTCATTAGTTTAATCATGGTGCAATCAAATTCAAAAAAAGTACTTTTGCCCCATCTTTAAAAAATTGTCTTTTTGAAATAGTTTTTATTAAAGAAATTGAATAGTAATTTATTATAAGCAAATTTAAATTTTATTAATTATGAAAAGGATTAGAAAGTTTTTAGCTCTGTTTATTATTGCCAGTATACTGTTTACTCAACAAAGTTGTATCGGATCATTTCAACTCACCAACTCACTTTATAGCTGGAACAAAAATGATATTGGTGGAAAGTGGGGGCAGGCTTTAGTATTTTTTGCATTGGTAGTGATACCGGTATATCAAGTTGCCCTTTTTGCGGATGGCGTTGTGCTTAATACTATTGAGTTTTGGAGTGGAGGTAACCCGCTTTCCATGGCTCCGGGTGAAATAGAGACAAAGATTGTTAAAAATGGAGATGATGTTTATAAATTTACCGTTGAGGCTAATTTGCTGCAAGTTGAAAAACTATCTGGCGTAAATGCTGGAGAGAGCGGCGAGTTTGTTTACGATCAGGTAGATGATGCCTGGAGTTATTTTGGTTCAGAAGGCGAATTCAAACTTAAACGATAGAGGTATTACTTTTTTTGCGGAATTGGTTGTTGAAGGGGGGGGAGGGTTTGTAAACGCTTCGTGTTTTATACTTAATCATGAAGCATATTTAAATAATATGTTTGTTTGCCTAAAACCTGTACTTTAAAATTGACATAATTCATTTTTTTTTAAATGTAGCGGTAATTTTTTATGTAAAAAGTTAAAAATTAAATAGATAAAAGAACATGAAAACTATTTTTGATATTACTACCGGAGTTAAGTGGATAGGGGTGCAAGATCCTGATTTACGAACATTCGATGTTGTGATGGAAACACTTTATGGCACCACTTATAACTCCTACTTTATCGAGGCTGATAAGAAAACTATTATCGAAACCACAAAAGAACAATTTTGGGATGAGTATCTATATAAAATTCAACAGGTGTGCAACCCTGCTGATATCGAATATATTGTTTTGAACCACACGGAGCCTGATCATTCAGGTAATCTTAAGAATCTGCTGAAGATAGCTCCCCGTGCGACAGTTGTTGGATCAGGTAACGCCATTAGATATCTCAATGATCTGATGAATATTAGTTTTCCTCATATCATAGTAAAAGATGGGCAAACACTTGATTTGGGCAACAGACAGCTTCGGTTTATTAGCGCGCCCAACCTCCATTGGCCAGACTCAATGTACACCTATTTGGAAGATGAAAAAGTTCTTTTCACCTGCGATTCGTTTGGTGCGCATTTTAGCGATGAGATTATGTTCGAAGATAAAATTGTCAGGCGATCGGAGTACGAATACTCATTTAAGTATTATTTTGATGTTATTCTTAAGCCCTACAGCAAATTCATGCTCAAAGCAATAGAAAAGATAAGTGATTTGGATATTGATGTTATTGCCACAGGTCATGGGCCAATTTTAAGAGAAAACTGGAGGAGGTATGTAGCTCTTTCGAAACAATATTCTGAAGAAGCTCTAAAGCAGCCTGAGAGACCAAAAGTTTTTATACCATACGTCAGCGCCTATCAAAAAACCGGACAGTTGGCTCAATATATTGCTCAGGGTATTAAGCAAGCAGGCGACATTGATGTAGAGGTTATTGATATCGAACTGACGCCATTAGGTGAGTTAGAGGAGAAAATCTCCCACGCATCTGCGTTTATAATCGGCTCGCCTACCATCAACCAAAATATTCTTTTGCCGATATATAAATGCTTTGCTTTGATCAACCCTTTGCGCGACAGAGGAAAACTTGCTGGAGCTTTTGGTTCGTATGGGTGGAGTGGCGAAGCACGTAGCATGATAAAAACCAACCTTGAGAACCTTAAACTCAATTTCTTCGATGAGGGTATATTTGTGAAATTTACACCAGCAACTAACGATGCTGAACAAGCCATTGCTTATGGTAAAGCTTTCGGCGAAAGGCTACTCGAAAATCATAGTTAATATCAATTTTGTGATTTTGTTAACCTTTTTTGGCCGGGTAAATTTATTATGCGACGATCTTTTTATTTTTTAAAAACAGTATCTTTACTCTTAGATAATTGGCAAAGGTTGGTAATAAGAAAGTTGCTTATCGCGATGCCGATTATTCTAATGATGATTAGCGCATGTAGCCCTGAACGTAAGTTGGCAAGGGAGTTTATCCGGAATAGAGATTCAACAGCAGTAATGTTGCTAATGCCTTCGTATATCCTGAAATCAAATTTAAAATGGTGGGAGGTTGAAGATTATGATAAAATGAATGATAGGGAGAAAGATTCTGCACTCTACTATAACAGTACGTTTTTGAAAGAGGTGGACGACGACTTTTTAATTGCAAGATTTAAAAGCAGCCTGCAATCTGGCTTGATGAAGTATAATATTAAGCCATTCACTGAGGATATGTTGCTCGACTTTATGGAAGTAGGATATCGGGCGTATAAAGTCGTTTTAGCTCAAGTAGAATTGGAAGAGGATATTTTTCAGTATCATGTTGAAGAGGTCTTTTTCGATACCGTTCTTTTTTATGAAGATTTTGATCTCAACCTTATTAGTATGAATACATGGTTTGAAATTACCCCAATGAATGATCCTCTATCAGTGAATAATGTTTTGTATGCTAGCGGCGACATGATGGATGGAATTGAAGGCAGATTTCAAAATAATTTGTTTTCGGATGATGTAAAGTTCAATTACAATTATTTCCCAATCAAAACAGAAGATATTTATGCCCTTACGGCAATGCTTGGTGAAAAATACGCCGGATACATTAACGATTATATGCTTAACGAGTATATCCATCGTCATTTCCCTGATGGTGAACGCCCTAAGATATACTTTAGTTTTGATCCTTCCACAGGCGCCGTTTCGCCTGCAAAAGAGGAGAGGTTTACTTTTATCAGGCCATAACGATCAATTGAATCGCACAAAAAGAACTATTGGTATTTGTCTCTTTCTTTCTCGATAAGTTTTTACAGCATAAATCCCGTTAAGGCTACTTTTACACTCATTTTAAAAACCCTTTTATTATAAATTTCCCTCATAATTTTTCATCTAAATATGAATTTGTCAAAACTTAGAAACATTGGTATAGCAGCCCATATTGATGCTGGCAAAACAACCTTGTCGGAGCGAATTTTGTTTTATACCGGAACAACCCGAAAGCTTGGAGAGGTGCATGATGGACAGGCTATTATGGATTTTATGAAACAGGAGCAGGAGCGGGGTATCACTATTGCATCAGCAGCCATATCATGTAGTTGGAAAGAGTTTCAGATTAACCTGATTGACACCCCTGGCCATGTTGATTTTACCGTAGAGGTCGAACGTTCGTTGCGTGTGTTGGATGGGATGGTAGCTGTCTTTTGTGCCGTTGGAGGCGTGGAGCCGCAAAGCGAAGCCGTTTGGAGCCAGGCCGACCGGTATAGAGTGCCACGTATTGGTTTCGTAAATAAAATGGATCGAACAGGAGCCAATTATATGGATGTAATAGGGCAGATGAATGAATACCTTGATGCCAATGCGGTTCCATTTCAATTACCAATAGGCGCTGAAGAGAACTTTGAAGGAATGATTGATTTAGTGGAAAATCGGGCGATATACTTCAAGGAGGGAGAAATTGTTGAATTACCGATCCCTGAAGAGTTGAAGCCCATTGCAGCTAAAGCTCGGCAACAGATGATCGAAAAATTGGCTGAGTCTGATGAGCGAATATTGGAATTATTTCTTGAAGATGAGCCTATCCCTTTAGAAATATTAAAAAACGCTGCTCGCAAAGCTACATTGAAGCTCGAGATAACTCCCGTTTTTTGTGGAGCAGCCTATAAGAATAAAGGTATTCAAAATCTGCTTGATGCTGTATTAGACTACTTGCCATCGCCATTAGATATCGGAGCAGTAGTAGGTATTGATATTTACAAAGAAGATAAAACCCACACGCGAAATCCATCTGTAAAAGACCCCTTTTCGGCATTAGTTTTTAAACTGATACACGATCCTTATGTTGGCCAGCAAACTTTTGTCCGTATCTTTTCGGGCTCTATCAGGAGTGGTATGCAGGTTTACAACTCTTCAAAACAGAAGTACGAAAGGGTGGGGCGAATATTTCGGATTAAGGCCAAAGAGAGAATTGAGATATCGGAAGCTGGACCGGGCGATATTATTGCATTGATAGGAATGAAATATTCAAAAACCGGCGATACAATTTGTAATGGTGATTTTCCGTTGCTTTTGGAATCAATACATATTCCACAAACGGTTATTGAACTAAAGATTAATCCGGCCAACCGAAAAGAGCAGAGCAAATTAGGAGAGGCTCTTGCAAAACTTGTTAATGAAGATCCTTCGTTTGGTGTCAGGTTTAATTCTGAGACCGACGAAACCATAATTTCAGGAATGGGGGAGCTTCATCTCGAAGTTATAATTGACAGATTGAAAGGCGAATTTGGTGTGCCGGTGGATGTCGGTGAGCCTTCCGTTGCTTTTCGCGAAACAATTACGGCGGAGGTGGAATGCAATTATAAACACACAAAACAGACGGGTGGACGCGGTCAATATGCACATACCGTCATGCGGCTTGAGCCTAACGAAGGTAATGGCTACGAGTTTGTTGACAAGATAAAAGGAGGTGTAATACCTGGCGAGTATATCCCATCGGTAAACAAGGGAATTCAAAAAACTCTCGATGGTGGTGTGTTGGCAGGATTTCCAATTGTTGATGTTAAAGTCGTACTTCTTGATGGTAGTTTCCATCCTGTGGACTCATCTGATATGGCTTTTCAAATCTGCGCTTCAATATGCTTTAAAAATGGATTTATGAAAGGAAATCCATCGCTATTGGAACCTGTCATGCGAATTGAAATCAATACCCCTGATGAGTATATCGGTAGTATTGTGGGTGATTTGAACAAACGCAGAGGCAAAATTGATTCGATGCGAAGATTTCGGAAAGGGTCGCAAAAGCTTAATGGAACGGTTCCTTTGATGGAAATGTTCGGATATGCCACAGCTTTGAGAAATATTAGTAGCGGGCGTGCAAACTACTCAATGGAGTTTTATAAATATGTGTTGGTAACGTCTGTAATCCAAGATGAGATACTTAAAAAGCTGAAAGAGTTAAAAGAGAAATGATCCCTTTTGTAAAATGAATTAGATAAAGGGTTGATCAAATATGCTTGATGACGCCTTTTGTTTTCCATCTACCGGTAAAGTAATAGATAAAAGTGAGTATTAATCCTATTGCCCAGCCGAAAGGAATTGCCCACCATATTCCGGTTACTCCTATTTTCTCGGCTAAAAAGTAGGAAGCAGGCACCCGTATTAGCCATAAGGAAATAAGGGTGATAAACATGGGAATCAATGTATCGCCGGCGCCACGCATTACAGCATTGACAACAAAAAGGGATGAAAAGAGTATGTAAAACGAGCCGACAATAACAAGATATCCGTTTCCGACTTCAATAACGGCAGTATCTGGAGTAAAAATTCTCATCATTTCTTTTCCAAAAAAGATAACAATAATGCTGAAGATTATTGAGATGCCGGAAGTGATCAACCAAGTTGTCCATAAACCCGTTCGGACACGTTCGGGCTTATTTGCACCAATATTTTGACCAACAAAAGCAGATAATGCTGATGCGAAATTCATGGCAAGCATAGAGGCAAATGTGTCAATCCGGTTAGCAACACCATAGGCGGCAATAGTAACTGTGCCAAATTTGTTAACAATTCCGTATAAGGCAATAAGACCGGTGGCAACAAAAGTTTGTTGTAAACCGGTGGGCAGTCCGATACGAAGACTTGTCTTAAAAATATCCCATACAAATTCATATCTTCTGAAAGAGATATTCATGATTGGAAATTTTTTGTTGATGTAAATTATGGCAGCTACAACTGCGCCAGCTTTAGATATAATTGTAGCATATGCAGCTCCGGCGATACCCATTTTAAAAACAACAATAAAAAGCAGGTCGAGGAATACATTTGATATTGTAGAGATGATCAGGAATATTAATGGTGTTCGGGAATCGCCAAGACCACGTAGTATAGCGCTTATTCCGTTAAAAGCATAAGAAAAGATAGAGCCTGCAAAATAGATGTTCAGATAAGTGGCTGCATCAGGGATTACCTCATCAGGCATACCTGTAAGTCTGAATATCGTTTCACTAAAGCTGATACCTAACAAGGTTGTTATAAATGAGGCAAAAAGGATTATGATATAGCTGGTATCAATGGTTTGTTTTACTTTAACCATATTCTTGGCGCCAAAATATTGAGCAATGATGATGGTAAAGCCCATTGAAAAGCCAATCATTAAAGCAATAAGCAAAAAGATTATTGGAAAAGAGGCTCCAACAGCTGCTAAGGATTCTTTGCCAAGATAATGGCCAATTATTATACTGTCAACTACATTATAAAGCTGTTGAAAAATATTACCATACACCATTGGCATGGCAAATTGCACAATCAGTTTCCCTTCGTTTCCTATGGTTAAGTCTTTCATTAATTGCTTTCGGCCGTCGTTTAATCAACAGCTAATTTGCAAAAATAGTAATGTAAATAAAAAGATGAATAAACACAAATTGCATGATCACAAACATCGGTACGATAACATCTGTTCAATTGTAAATACAGATTTCGAGTTATTCAATGTTTGATCTGAGTTAATTCTCGATTTTATTTCAATAATTCTACTTTTGCGTTTCTTTAAATTACTAACGTGGCACAGAAAAGTAAAAATCTGAAATCGAGTTTGCTATTATTGCTTGCGGCCATTATCTGGGGTTTTGCCTTTGTAGCACAGCGGGCTGGAATGGCTTGGGTTGGCCCTTTTACATTTAATGGAATCAGGTTTTTATTAGGAACTCTCACATTGTTACCGCTGGTTTTTATCAATTGTCGAAAAATTGGAAAAATAGAGTTAATTGCTGGTGGCAAACAAAACAAAGATTTGTTTACGGGTGGATTTGTAGCAGGGGTCGTGCTTTTTGTGGCCGTTACGTTTCAGCAAATCGGTATTGTTTACACAACAGCAGGAAAGGCAGGTTTCATTACCGGTTTATATGTAATTATTGTCCCGGTGATCGGATTTTTGTTTAGGCAGCACATATCAATTAATGTTTGGTTTGGCGCTGTAATGGCTGTTATCGGATTATACCTATTAACAATAACCGACGGTTTTGCTCTGTCTTCCGGAGACTCATTGGTTCTCGTTAGCGCCCTATTTTTTGCAATTCATATTTTAGTAATAGGCAAGTTTTCTTCTAAGGTCAATGTCATTCATCTTTCTGCTTTTCAGTTTGCAATATGTTCATTTTTAAGCATTTTAGTTGCTCTATTTACTGAGAACATAGAGTTCAACCTACTTATTGAAGCGGCGATTCCGATTTTATATGGAGGCATCTTTTCTGTAGGTTTAGCCTTTACGCTTCAGGTTGCCGGCCAAAAGGATGCGCCGGCTGCTTCTGCTTCTATTATCCTAAGTCTTGAGGCATTATTTGCAGTAATAGGTGGCTGGTTAATATTAAATGAGTATATGTCGTTAAGGAGTATTTTTGGATGCATCTTGATGCTTGCAGGCATGATACTTGCCCAGCTCGCCATTTCTAAAAAGAGTAAAATCGGATAACGATCGGGAATTTTCGTCTATCTAATTATGACTAATTTTGCAGGCAAAAGTTGCAGCCTGTTCTGTCGCTACGGTTACTTGGAAAACGTAGAGGAAAGTCGGGACAACATAGAGCGCCATACTTCTTAACAGGAAGGTCTCGCTGTTGCGGGAACAGAAAGTGCCACAGAAAATTACCGCCAATGTCGAATTTTCGGCAGGTAAGGGTGAAAATGTGAGGTAAGAGCTCACACATCATGCTGGCGACAGTGTGTTGGGGTAAACCTTATGGGTTGAAAGGCTATGTATATCACGGCCCCGGTTTACCGGGATAATGGCTGCTCGTCGAATTGCTGTTGGCGCAGCAAGTCGTGAGGGGTAAGCCGATTGAGTCTGGCTGTGAAGCCAGTCCAAGATAAATGACAGAACTACTCGTAATAGAGTTGACAGAATCCCGCTTACAGGGCTGCAGCTTTTTTTTTATTTAAAATTAAAGAG
>JAAYWF010000022.1 GCA_012516825.1 Lentimicrobium sp.
AAGTCATTATTATCTTTGAAGTCAAAATTTAGTAACGAAGTTAAAGTGATTTTTATACTTTTACCCATCGAAAAAATTAAATATTTGCTTAAATGATAAAGAAAGGTATTTTGTTTTTTTTATTGCTTTCAATTACACTTTTTGAAACCCAAGCCTTTGCACACTTTTCTGAAGTAAACTCAAAAAGATCACATTTGAGTAATGGTAACCTGAGCGACACGCTTGATGCTCTAAAGTACGAAATTGAAATTACAGATCTTGATTTTGTTGCAAAAACAATAACCGCAAAAACTACTGTAACTCTGAAATCCAAAATTGACATCCTTAATGTTGTAAAATTGGAATTATTGGATCTTATAGTGGATGAGGTTTTTGTAAATGGGAATCCGGTTAGCAACTTTCAGCAACAAAATCCGTTTTTAAGTATCCCGTTATCATCGCCCATAAATTCAGGAGAGATAATTGAGGTTAAAGTTCATTATCACGGTTCTCCTTTTCATGAAAATTGGGGCGGGTTTCATTGGAGTGGTCAATATGCTTTTAACCTTGGTGTTGGGTTCACATCCGATCCGCATAACCTTGGCAAGTCGTGGTTTCCTTGTATAGATGATTTTCACGACAGAGCTATTTATGAGCTTTTTGTTACCGTTACTAATCCAAAAGTAGCCGTTTGTGGAGGTACTCTACTTGATGTTATAGAAAATGGGAATAACACTAAAACTTACCATTGGAAAATTGAGGATGAGATACCTACTTACCTTGCATCAGTTGCCGTTGGCGAATATATCAACAAGCCCTCGTCGTTTGTTTCGGTTACCGGTGAGGAAATCCCTATTGGTATTTACGTAAGGCCAAGTGATACAGCTAAAGTTCAGGGTAGTTTTCAAACGCTTGTTCCTATGTTAGAAGCATTTGAACAATATTTAGGTCCATACCGTTGGGAGCGGGTTGGGTATGTCAGTACAGCTATTGGCGCTATGGAGCATTCAACTAATATTGCCATCCCACATGCCACAATTACCGGTGGCCTCTCTTACGAAAGTCTTTTTGCCCATGAGCTCTCACATCAATGGTTTGGCGATTTAGTTACTTGTGCCAGCGCCGAAGATATGTGGCTCAACGAAGGCTGGGCGGTATTTTGCGAATCACTATATCGCGAAGCGCTATATGGATGGCAAGCTTACCATGATAATATGTTTGCATTACAACGAACAGTCCTTCATAGCGCACATGTTTCCGACAACGGTTATCGTGCCTTGTACGGAATCCCTACCCAATATACATACGGAACGACAGTATATAATAAAGGCGGTATCGTTGTACATACCCTTAGAAATTACATGGGTGATGATCTGTTCTTTCCTGCTGTGAGAGCTTACCTTGACGAATACGCCTTTAATCATGCCGACACATGGCAGCTAAGAGATATTTTAAGCAACCATTCAGGAGTTGAATTGACCGACTTTTTCGAAACATGGGTTTTTACGCCAGGCTTTCCCGAGTTCTCAATTGACTCCTTTAACGTGATATCGTCCGGAAATAACTGGGATGTAACCGTTTTTGTAAAACAAAAGCTTAAAGGACCTTGCCAATTCGCAAATTCAAACCGTATTGAGGTAACATTCATGGATCAACAATGGCAAAAAGAGACTGTTCTGATGGAATTTTCCGGCGAAACGGGTCAACAAACCTTTACCATAAATATAAATCCTGTTATCGCCATGTTGGATTTTTATGATAAAGTAGCAGATGCGACAACAGATAAATATTTAACCATCAACGCATCAACAAATCTAAACCTAACCGATGTTTTCGTAAAACTAAGGGTTGACGAAATGCCGCTCTCTGATTCAGGCTTTATTAGAATTACACATCGTTGGGTGCCACCCGATCCGTTGCAGACTCCCTTAGAAGGACTTACGCTCTCGGATTACAGGCACTGGCGGATTGATGGAATATTACCGCAAGGAACACAACTGACCGGTAGCTTTATGTATAACAGATTCAATAACCTTGATGGCAACCTTATGGCTAATCCTGCCGACTCGTTAGTAATACTTTACCGACCTAATACAAATTCTGAATGGGTAGGAGTTGATTTTACAAAAATTGGAGCGCCAAACACCGGTTACCTCGAAACCCCAAACATTCAACCAGGCGATTATACTTTAGCAGTATGGAGCTCGCAGGTAAATGTAAATGATAATATGTCGAAACATAAAAACGACATCATGATCTATCCAAACCCTGCACAAGAAAAAGTATATTTTGAATTCAAATCATTGATCCCCACGCAAATAAAAATATTTAATGCTAATGGACAAATAGTCGGAAATATAAAAAACCTAAATGCATCATCATTAATGGAATGGGATACTTCAAATCAAAATAAGGGAGTTTTTATAATCCAGTTTATTGACAAACAAAATAAGTTAATGAGAACCGATAAAATATTGATTGAATAATGCATGTCATCGTTACAGATGTTATAAAACGGTTTGAAGAGTCGGCTGATAAGCAAAGGGCGCTGCAACAAAAAGCTTATATGCGGAATCAGTTTGAGTTTTATGGAATTAGCTCACCTGAACGAGCATTGATCTACCGGAGTATCTTTGCTTTGCATAATCCCGTAAATCAATCAATAATTGAGGAGGTTATTCCCGAATTGTGGTCGTTACAACAGAGGGAATGTCAGTATTTTGCTATTGAGCTGGCCAAACGCCATATCAGGCAGATGGATTCGGCCTTTGTAAACACAATCGAATATATGATTTGCCAAAAATCATGGTGGGATACAGTGGATTTGATCGCGACTAATCTTGTAGGTAAATTATTTCAAAAATTTCCGGAGCTAATACTGTATTATATTACCAAATGGGCAACCTCCGAAAACCTTTGGCTACAACGCACAACTTTACTTTTTCAGATTAAGTATAAAGATAAAACCGATGCGGCTTTGCTTTTTAAGCTCATTGAAAGCTTTGCCGGACATCCTGATTTTTTTATTCGAAAAGCCATTGGATGGGCGCTGCGCGAATATTCAAGAACCGATCCTCAGTTGGTAGCTGAATTTGTCAAAAATCATCAATTGTCACCCCTTAGCACGAAAGAGGCTGTTAAACTATTGAAAAAAAGGAAACTTTAAGAAATTAGAGATATTAGAAAATGAGTGATTTTAGCTTATTAAATCCTCATCAGTAAAAAATGTAGTTCAAATCAGGAGCTTTATTCCTCTTTTCCTAAAGGGTTTTTGCTTAGGAAATCCCTTTCGATCAGATCACTACGTTTTACTACCTCTCTTGCCCATTGAAGCCGAATGTCAATCATATCATTTTCGGTTAATCCCCAATCAATAGTTGACTTTCGGAGTTTATCAGTAAGATGATATAAAACCAAAGCTGCTGACACAGAGATATTAAAACTCTCTGTAAAACCAAACATAGGGATTTTTATAAACTCATCGGCTAATTGGAAGGATGTTTGCGTAAGTCCTCTCATCTCGGTTCCAAACATCACAGCAACAGGCCCTTTTTCAAGCGATAACTCTTCAAGAACAATATTATCGCTATGAGGAGATGTGGCAATAATCCTGTAACCCTTTTCTTTTAACAACTTGATGGCGGTAGGAGTATTATTGTTTTCGCCTGAGTATTTGAAAAGACTCAACCATTTTGCAGAGCCCAAAGCAACATCAGGATTGATAGTGTATGTATTCTGATTTTCGATGATATGAACGTCTTGAATTCCAAAACAATCGCATGTGCGTAATACAGCGCTGGCATTATGAGGTTGATAAACATCTTCAATAACAACAGTAATATAACGTGTACGGTTTTTTAAAACCTCATCAAAGCGCTTAAGCTTATGCTCAGTTATAAATGCTGAGAGATGATTAAAAATCAATTGATTTAATTCAGCCGATCTTGTCATTTTAAATAAGGTGTATGGATATTATTAACGTAAAAACCATAATGACTACATAATTCAACGACTTTATTTTTTCAAACAGCCCTCAGAAATTCATTCGGATAAAAAAGAATTGATTAAAAAAAACCATATACTTTCCGCTTTTGAAAAAAAATATACTTTTGCACCTTCAAATTCGAGAAAAAATTATGGCTAAAAAAACCACAAAAACAGAAAAAAACATTCAAGCAGTAGAAGAGGCTCTGAGTAAATCAGAACGGTTTATTGTAGAAAATCAGAAGCCGATTACCTATATCCTTGTTGCGTTAATAGCTTTAGTGTTGATTTACTTTGGATTCCACCGTTTTTACATTCAGCCAAAAGAGCAAAGAGCTCAAAAGGACATGTTTATGGCCGAAAAATATTTTGGACAGGATTCACTTAATCTTGCTCTTAACGGCGACGGCATCAATCCCGGGTTTCTTGATGTGGCACGCAGGTACTCATTTACAAAATCGGCAGGGTTGGCCAACTACTATGCCGGTGCCATTTATATGAAACAGGGCGAGTTTGATGAAGCAATAAAGCATTTTAAAAAGTTCAAATCAAAGGATGAGCTTCTCAAGCCAATGGCTTTGGGGGCTATAGGCGACGCTTATGTAGAGTTGGATAACAATAGTAAAGCAATATCATATTATTTAAAAGCTGCAAAGTCGAGCAAAAACGAATTTACTACGCCGGTTTTTTTGCTTAAAGCCGGATGGACATACGAGCTTATGGGCGACTATAAAAATGCTATTGGTATTTACAAGAAGATTAGAAAGGAATGGCCTACAAGTAATGAAGCTCGTGACCTTGAGAAAAATATTTCACGTGCCGAAGGGCTCTTGAAAAAATAATAGAAGATTCTAATTCAAAATAAAAACCTGCCCGATTTTGAGCAGGTTTTTTCATAAAAACTTGAAGCATTAGCATTTGTAGTTTTAGA
>JAAYWF010000176.1 GCA_012516825.1 Lentimicrobium sp.
AGTCCATATTTAGGAAAGTAAATGGTTTACTATAATAATCTTTTAACTCGGATACAGATTTTGACAATGCTTTAACGTTACTTTATTTGTGATCAGGATAATAATAGTTGTACTGAATATACACTAAATCAGGTCTATTCTCATAAAATTATTAGTTCAATGAGCAAGAGCTTTAAATTGATTAATCTAAGTTTAATTCATAAAAAACTGGGAGTCTTACACCAGCGATATGCATTCATTTGCAACCGATAGTGTTAGGGGACAAACTTGTTACCTCATTATTGATATTGAGCCTTTGAATATGTCGGTTCCAAAATAGCCCTTAGCCTTGAGAACATAAAAATAGACACCATCTTTAAGATTATCTCCATCCCAATTGCCCTGATAATTATTGGTTGAATAGACTCTTTTTCCGTATCGGTTAAAGATCATCAATTCATTACTCATGTAATATTCGAGATCTTTAATAGTAAATAGTTCGTTGTAGCCGTCGCCATTTGGTGTAAATACATTTGGTATGGAAATTTCAGCCTGCCCAACATCCACTTTAAGCATTACAGAATCCACGCATTCGTTGCTGGTAGTGTACTTCAGTTTAACTTCATACTCCCTTACTTGATCAAAGACTTTTTCGGGGTTCTCTTTTGTCGAAAAAGTAGTATCGCCAAAATTCCAGTTCCAATCAATGATTTGTATGCTATCAATGGATGTATTTTCAAACGAAAATTGTACTACCGGATTCTGGATATAGATTTGTTCTTCGGGGTTGCGGATTATATTAACTATGGGCATATCAAACACTTTAACCGGTATCAACGAATCTCTGACGCAACCATACTCATCGGTTACTTCAATTCTATATAGCGCTTCGCATAATCCAAAAGCTATTGAATCGGATTGAACTGGCGAAGCATTAGGCCAATAATAACTGTATGGTGGTAAACCCCCCGATACCAACACTTGTAGCTGTCCTTTACAAGTACCCGGGCACCCTGTGTTAATCTGATTCACTTCATCAAAATAGATGCGGGGATAGAGGAAAATCTGGACACTATCCATACAAGTCAACACATTCAAGCTGTCTGTAATATGAACATAAACGGTCGTAGTGTCAAGGTTTGGAACAAATTCTACAGCGCTGCGGTCTGGTTTGCTAAAAACAAGATCCGGATCGCTTGCCGACCATTGATACTGTAACGTATCAGTATTAATTGACAAAATTACCGGGTATAAATAGCAGGTTTGAATTGTATCAGGTTGCTCTATCCATGCATTAAAAAACATAACAAAGGTTGAGTCTTGAATAATTATCAGATCTTCGGTGGTACACCACACAAAATACCAACCCGGGGTTTTCGCATAAATGGTTTGTGTTTGCTCGTCAGTATTCCACAAATAACTAAGAAACCCCGGACCTGCGTCTAAAAGGACGCTATCTGCCCTACAAGCAAATGTAGAATCAGGTAATTGAGGAAGCTGAGCTGACAACTGACCTGTAAAAAGCAACACTGAAATAACAGATATAATTGAGAGTCTTACACGCATCTAATTCAAATGGTTGATCATTTCGTTTTAATGGCGGTGCGAAAATACTGATAATTCATTATCCAAAATTACAATTAATAGATACCCTTCAATAGCATTAAAAGGGTACACTCTTCCTGTGTTTCTATACCTTTTTGTTTAGCCAATGAAGATAATTCAGCGTTTTCGGTGCCTGGATTAAAAATTATTCGTTTGGGGGATATCGTATTTAAAATATAATCGTACATATCAGGTTGGTTTTCAGGAGCAAGGTACAAAGTAACTGTATCTATTTCTGATACAGATGGATTATCAATGGCTATTGCAATGTTACCGATATTTCCTACACGTTGTCCTACAGCTACTACCGGATGCCCAGCCCTTACCAAATTATTTACCGCTTTAAAAGAGATTCGTGAAGGATTAGGACTTGCTCCAAGAACAAGCGTCTTTTTCAATTCTGCCATGTATTTTGATTTTGTAGGTTTGAAATGCTTCAGCAGGACAAATTATTGTTTTCTAAAGAAATTTTTTATTTTAAAACAAAGTAAACAAAATGACAAAATTGTTGACATCAGATCAGTGTATTGCATTATTTTGCCAAAAAGTCATTAATAATGAGATAGTTAAGTGACAATATTTCATTTTACAAAAGATAAAAAGCTCTGGCAATATTGTTGATACCTTGCCGCTCTCAGAAGAACAAAAATCAAAAAGAATAACAATCATGAATTTAAATAATTTCACATTAAAGGCTCAAGAAAGTATTCAGAAAGCTCAGGAGATTGCTGTCGGAAGCCAGCACCCTCAGATTGAAAATGCACATATTTTAAAAGGACTTCTCATTTCAGACGACAATGTAGTTCCTTTTTTAATAAAAAAGCTTGATGTAAATCTCACTCACCTTCAGTCGGAGCTGGACAAGCTCCTGAATGGGTATGTTAAGGTTTCCGGCGGGCAAATTTATTTATCCCCAAATGCTACTACAGCTTTGCAGAAATCACTAACCTTCCTAAAGGATTTTAATGACGAGTTTGTAACTGTTGAACATATTTTATTGGGTATTTTATCAGTAAAGGATGACGTGTCAGACCTTCTAACCCAGCACGGTGTTACGTTACAAAAATTAATACGCGCCATAAAAGAACTCAGAAAAGGCTCTGGAGTAAAAAGCCAGACTGCCGAAAGCTCTTACAATGCGCTAAACCGTTTTGCGAAAAACCTTAACGAGCTTGCGGCTGCAGGAAAGCTCGACCCGGTCATAGGGCGTGATGAGGAGATAAGGCGCATTTTGCAAATTCTATCCCGACGTACTAAAAATAATCCTGTTTTAATAGGTGAGCCAGGTGTGGGTAAAACAGCCATTGCTGAGGGCATAGCCCACCGGATTGTAAATGGCGATGTTCCCGAAAATTTAAAGTCAAAGCATATTTACTCATTAGATATGGGGGCGCTTATCGCTGGAGCCAAGTACAAAGGTGAATTTGAAGAACGGCTGAAAAGTGTGATAAAAGAGGTAATAGAATCTGATGGCGAAATTATCCTGTTTATTGATGAAATACATACATTGGTTGGAGCAGGCGCCAGCGAAGGAGCTATGGATGCAGCAAACATACTAAAACCTGCTCTTGCACGAGGCGAACTAAGAGCCGTTGGAGCTACTACGCTAAAGGAATATCAGAAATATTTCGAGAAAGACAAAGCGCTCGAACGCCGATTTCAGATCGTAATGGTAAATGAACCCGATACAATGGACGCCATTTCTATCCTTAGAGGCCTGAAAGAACGATACGAAACACACCATCAGGTAAGGATAAAAGATGAAGCAATTATTGCTGCGGTAGAGCTTTCACAAAGATATATTTCCGACAGGTTCCTGCCCGATAAAGCCATTGACTTGATTGACGAAGCAGCTTCAAAATTAAGACTTGAAATTAATTCGTTGCCGGAAGAGCTTGACGAAATAGAGAGAAAGATTAAGCATCTTGAAATCGAACGGGAAGCCATAAAGCGGGAAAAGGATAAAGAGAAGCTGGCAGTTCTGTCGCAGGAAATTGCTGATGTTACAGAGAAACGTAACCACCTGCGCACCAAATGGATGGCTGAAAAGGAAGTTGTTGATGGGATACAGAAAAAAAAGAGAGAGATCGAAGATCTTAAACTAAATGCCGAACAAGCTGAAAGGGATGGAGATTTTGGTAAGGTGGCCGAAATAAGGTATGGAAGAATCAGGCATGCGGATGAGGAGTTGGAAAAACTTAAGGCAAAACTTACCTCAATACAGGGCGACAGCCCTCTGATAAATGAGGAGGTAGATTCCGAATGCATCGCTGATATTGTAGCACGTTGGACGGGGATTCCTGTTTCCCGGATGTTGCAAAGCGAACGGGAAAAGTTACTTCAATTGGAAGAACATCTTCATGAGAGAGTTGTTGGTCAGGATGAAGCAATTGAAGCTGTGGCTGATGCTATCCGCCGCAATCGAGCAGGATTACAGGATGCCCGAAGGCCAATAGGATCATTCATATTTTTAGGGACTACCGGTGTTGGTAAGACTGAATTGGCAAAGGCGCTGGCTGAATTCCTGTTCAACGATGAAAATTCAATGGTAAGGTTGGACATGAGTGAATATCAGGAACGCCACACGGTTTCAAGGCTGATAGGAGCTCCTCCTGGCTATGTAGGCTATGACGAAAGCGGCCAGCTCACTGAGGCTGTTAGGAGAAAGCCTTACTCAGTAGTGCTCTTTGATGAAATAGAAAAAGCCCATCCAGACGTCTTTAATATCTTGCTGCAAGTTTTGGACGACGGGAGGCTTACCGACAATAAAGGACGAACGGTGGACTTTAAAAATTCAATTATAATCATGACTTCAAATATTGGCTCACATCAGATTCAGGAAGGGCTTGGGAAGGGTATCAATACTGGAGATGATTCTAATTTCGAAAAAGTGCGGCTCGAAGTCTTTGAACTACTTCGCCGAACTATACGCCCTGAATTTCTTAATCGGGTTGACGAAATTATAATGTTCAGGCCATTATCCGAAGATCAGATCAACGAAATTGCGCAGTTGCAAGTAAATATTTTAAAAGAGAAGTTGGAAAAAGTTGGAATAGATATCACAGTAACTCCTCAAGCCGTCGGCTGGATCGCACACGCCGGCTTCGATCCGCAATATGGCGCACGACCAGTGAAAAGAGTAATTCAAAGGCAATTGATGAATGAGCTATCAAAAATGATACTTGCTGGAAATGTTAGTAAAGATGAACCTATCGTCATTGATGCAGATAAAAACGGGTTGACATTCGCTAAAGAGAACTAAAAGTTTTATTGATTAATACAAAATAAAATAGCCCTCTGATTAAGGTCTGAGGGCTTTTTTTTTGACACTGTCCCAATAATTGTATTCCGCAGTTAAATTTCTTCAATCATTTGTCTCTTTAAATTTTGAAATGGTTTTATCAATGTGATTAAGTTCAACAATCCACTCTAATGAATCTTTATTTAACCACTCAATTCCTTGAATGATTTCTTCTTTTTACGGGTTCAAAACATTCAGATCCAAAGTAATTGCTTCGTAATGAAAGATCCTATTTCTTAGTTTTATAATCCCGTTAGAACTTGGAACTTATTGTCTTCCTTTTTCTCTAAGTAGATATTAGTTCTTGCTTGTGATATTCTATCAATTTGAAAGTTGGCAGCAATTTTTTCAAAATCATTATTTTCATACCATACTCTATCGTTAAACTTTTTGGTTAATTGGTAATTAATGGAGTTTCTTAACCTAATTTCCAATATAGCAAGTAAAGGGTAAATAGATTCGGATATAAGAATGTTGCCCTTGTAATTAGCAATTGCTTTAGAAGGATCATTTTTGTGATAGTTTAAAAAGGGTTCAATCCTTTCCCTAGAAATAATTCTTTTTTCAATTATTGTTATCCATAATTGAATTTTTACGATGTAGTCCTAGTTATTTCTCTTCTAATTTTTATGCTGGTGATGAAGCTGGATTTTTTGTTTTTTATCGTCAAAGATAGTGTGTTCCCCATTTTAAATATCTCATTTGTTTTGTAGCTATAATCATAGGATAGATTCAATTAACAAATTAGCAATTTAAATATCAGTTTTGTTTTTATTTTCAACACTTCTAAAATTTATATCATCACTAATCAATTCGGTAAAGTAAAATAGATAATTTTGTTTTGATTTTTATGTAAATAGCCTCTTGTTAGTGAATTCTTTCAAATCGTCGCCTTATGCTTGATAGAATTATCGGTTTCAGTCTGAAATACAAGTTGATAGTCATTCTTTTCACACTGACTATTGTTGGGTTTGGAATATATGCTATTTTCAATATTCCTGTGGGAGCAGTACCCGATATTACGAATAATCAGGTGCAGGTCATAACCACCTCAAACAATCTCTCCACGCAGGAAATAGAGCAATTTATTACAGCGCCTGTTGAGCTTGAAATGGCGAACCTGCCAGGCGTGCAAGAAATCCGTTCCGTTTCAAAATTCGGACTTTCCGTGGTAACCATTGTTTTCAAAGAAAGTATGGGAACCTATTTGCCACGGGTTCTTATTGCCGAAAAAATCAAGACTGCCTCCGCCGATATTCCAGAAGGTTTTGGAACTCCCGAAATGGGACCTATAACCACTGGGTTAGGTGAGATTTACCAGTACGTGCTTGATGTGAAACCCGGATTTGAAGATCGTTACACAGCTATGGATTTGCGAACTATTCAGGACTGGATTGTGCGGCGCCAGCTTTCCGGTATCGATGGTGTGGTGGAGGTAAATAGCTGGGGAGGTTACTTGAAAGAGTATGAAGTGGCCGTCAATCCGGCTCGTTTGCAAGCTATTGATGTAACGTTAATGAATGTCTTTGACGCTTTGGAAAAAAATAACAGCATTTCCGGTGGGGCGTACATTGAGAAAAAAAGTGAAAGTTACTTTATCCGTGGCGATGGTCAGG
>JAAYWF010000177.1 GCA_012516825.1 Lentimicrobium sp.
ACTTAAATCAACAGACAATGGTGAGTCCTGGGAGAAAATCATTATTTGGGAACACCCATATCCATTCTTTGATGTACAATCTACTTTAACAAGCGATACTTTATATTCAGTTGATCAATCAGCTAGTCTTGCTATTGATGATAATGGAATGGTGCATGTAGTATGGGGTATCTCTCGCGTGGCTCGTTTAGAATCTGCACCACCCGATCCGGGTTCCTACAGCTACTGGCCATATACCGATGGTATTGGATACTGGAACGAAAGCATGGGGCAAATTCCAGAAGCTGATAATCCACACCGTACAATGATGCCAGAATATCTTGAAGAAATGGGCATGTTAGTAGGTTGGACACAGGACGTAAATAATAGTGGTTTTATATTTGATTTTGAAGGTACTAACGATACGCCATTTAATGCATATCGTTCCCTCGGAATTTCTACAATGCCAACAATCGCAATTGAAGGTAGCATGATTATGGTTGCCTATTCGTCAGTAACAGAAACCTATGTTACTGCTGATGGTACAATGAACTATAAGCATATCTGGACAAGATTTTCCTATGACCTTGGAGAAACATGGGGTGATTTCTACGACTTACAAGGTGATAATATTTTCCATCTCTATGATGAATGTATTTATCCTATTCTTGCTGATAAAACTAATGGTTCAGGAGCTTTCCAGCTTATCTATCAAGCTGACAACCTTCCAGGATTATATCTTGACGAAGACCATGACGCTGTTGTCAACAGGGTAATCCATAACAATATGAACTTTACCGTTGGGATTGAAAAACCTGCGAACATGGTTTCACCATTCAAAGTTACCGAAGCCTATCCAAATCCTGCAACCAGTTCGACAATTGTTGGTGTTGAACTTGACAAAGCTGCAAATATTGGATTTGAAATATTTAATATGACTGGCCAAAAAGTATTTGAACTCCCTGTTAAATCAATGAATGCCGGGTTTAATACTATATCTTTCGATGTTTCAGCATTAACATCCGGAATTTATTTCTACACAGTTTCAAATGGCGCTGAAAAAGTATCACATAAACTTATTGTAAAATAATTTTTCAGAATATTTAAAAGAGGCTGTTTCAAAAATGAGGCAGCCTTTTTTGTTTTTGATATTATTAATTGATTGAATTATTTCTGTAAAGATTATCTATTTTAGCGGGATAATAACGAAAGGATATAAGTAAGAGGATAGTAGCATTTTTTAAGGAAGTCATATTGGCCTAATCTGATAATATTTCAATTTTGAGTTGAACCAATTAATAATCTCTGAAGATACGCTGAAGGTCTTTTTTAAATATGCTCGCCAATTTTTAATTAACCATCAATATTTTATAGTATGATAAAAAAATTGTTTTTAATGCTCGTGTTAATCTTCTGTGGTTTTATTATTAATGCCGATCCTGTTGAAGATTTGATTAAAACATCAGGGGATGCTGATAAATACAAGGGAAGTAATGTATTAGTTCTTTTCGATAGTACACGGGTAGATGTACAACAGACTGGCCTTAGTCATTTTCATATTCATCAATTATTTAAAGTACTAACGCAGGCAGGAGCATTGGAGTTGAGAGTAATAAAAGTAGATTATGATCCGATCTCGGCTGATGCAGAGATTAGGCTGTTAAGAGTTTTTCGCAGAAATGGTGATGTCGAAATCCTTGATTTAAAAAATGTAAAAGATTATGCCGCACCTGCTCGGGGAATTTACTGGGGGGCACGCGAAAAAATGATTGAAGTTGGAAGGCTTGAGCCAGGTGATGTAGTCGAATTGAAATACTTTAAAAAAGGTTTCACCTATGCACTGTTGATGGATGACGATGATGATCGTTTTATCCCACCAATGCGCGGTCATTATTATGACATTGTGCCTTTTTGGAGCAACCACCCGATGCTCGAAAAAGTATATATAGCACAACTTCCGGCAGATAAACCCTTACAGTATCAGTTCTATAACGGAGAGTGTCAATCATCATTGAGGTTTGAAAATGGAAAACATATATATACATTTTCCATGAAAAATTTCATGCCATTGAAACGAGAACCAAATATGTTAGATTTTTTTGACGTAGCTCCAAAACTTATTCTTACCACAAGCCCTGACTGGGAAGCAAAATCAAGATGGTTTTACAACGTAAATGAAGATTATGGCAGCTTTGAACCAACCCCTGAAGCTGAAGCATTCGTAAAAGAATTACTTAAAGATGCCAAAACAGAGTTAGATAGCGTCTCTATTTTAACGCATTGGGTTGGCGATAATATGCGATACTCCGGTATCTCGATGGGTTCAAATGAGGGATACACCCTTCATAATACCGAAATGAACTTTCGCGATCGTTGTGGTGTTTGCAAAGATAAGGCGGCTTTACTCATCTCCTTTTTACGGATTGCCGGATTTGAAACTTATGCTGCAATGACAATGGCTGGCTCGCGTATCGAAGATATACCTGCCGATCATTTTAACCACAGCGTTACGGTTGTTAAGCTCTCCGATGGCAAATTCCATCTGCTTGACCCCACCTGGGTTCCTTTTATCCGAGAACTTTGGTCAAGCGCTGAACAACAACAAAACTACCTTATCGGATTGCCCGAAGGCGCAGATCTTATGATAACTCCTGTATCACCACCTGAAAATCATTATCTGAAAATAAAAGCCAGATCAAGCATTATGGCTGACGGAACGCTTGAAGGAAGTCTTTCTGTTGAAGCTGAAGGACAAACAGACGCAGCAGTGAGGGGTATATTTATCCGTGAGTATAAATCAGAATGGGATAAAGCATTAGAAGCCGAATTGTTGAAAGTTCACCCTGCTGCCGTGATTACTCAGATGGACTATGGTGATCCGATAGATTACCTTTCCGGCCCAATTACTATTAACATTTCATATCAAATTAAAGGTTATGCCATTACCGGTGATAATGAGATAATATTTACCCCTTTACTGGCTACACCATTCATGAGTCGTGCAATGGGACATCTTTATTTTAATACCGATCAGGAAGAGAAAAAATATGGTTTTCGCGATCGTTGCAGCCGGTTAGTTGAGTTGGAAGAGACAATAACTTTTCCCGATAATTTTAAACCGTTACTCCCCGATGTAAATAAAACTACATCAGGAAATAGTGCTCGTTTTTCGGGGGGTTACCGAATAAAAGGGAATTCAATTCAGTTGAATCAAGAGATAGTATTAGGAAAGAGAATATATGAAGCTGCTGATTGGAACGAATTTCGCGAAGCGGTGAAGGGTCAGAAAAAAATATCTGAAATGCCTGTTGTACTGAAAAAATCAAATTAGTTAACTACAAAATATTCAAAACCGATAATGATGAAAAAAAATTGTCTGATTATATTAAGTCTCTTTTTTGCCCATTTCTTGTTTTCGCAAAATGAAAACGCAGATGCGATTTTTGAAAAGTTTATAAAAGAATTTACTCTCGAAGCTGATGGAAGCACGAGTTACCGGGAATATAAGCAATTAAAGCTTATTACTCAATTCTCCTTTAACAGACTGTATGGCGAAACATTTATAATTTACAATCCGGAATTTCAAAATTTGAAAATTAACGATGCATATACAGTAATGGCCGATGGGTCAAAAGTAATAACGCCGCCTAATGCTTTTAATGAAGTTTTGCCGCGAGATGCTGCCTTTTCAGCCACAGCTAATCACATGAAAGAGATGGTAGTTACACATACTGCTACCGAAATGGGAGCTACAATATTTCTTGATTATACGCTTACCTCAGCAAAAGGTTACCTGCCTGGTTTTATGGGTAATGTCCTTATACAGGAGTCATCGCCTATTGCTGAACTGGAGGTTATTGTCCGCATCCCTTCCGATCAGGAACTTAATCATCGGATGATCGGGCTACGAACAGGACCGGAAATAAAGATTGAGGCTAATCAAAAAGTATATGTGTGGAAATTTAATGGGGTGCAAGCCTCTCCAAAGGAACCCCTTCAGGGAAAATATCAACTTTCAGCGCCGAGATTACTTTTTACAACAGTTATAGGGGTAGCCGAAACAATAAATTGGCTGACCAACCAGCAGGCTTTCGAACTGCAAATAAATGATGAAATGAAAGCCTGGACAGATAATCTTAGAAGTAAGCAGACTGAAGAAATTGAAACATTGATGACAATACAAAAAGCTGTAGTTGAAAATATCGTTTTCGAAAGATACAATCCGGAATGGTTAGCCTATCGAGCAAGAACACCTGAAGAGATTTGGAAAAGCAATGGAGGAAACAAATTGGAAAAAACATTGTTGCTTGCTACATTACTTAAATACGCCAACTTTAACGCTACACCTGCAATTGTTGGTCCGAAATCATTATTTGACGAAAAAGCTATTAATCTTACCATTTTTGACGATTTTGTATTAATAGTGAATACCAAAAGTTTTGGTACAATTTACATGTCGGCAGTGGAAATAAGCAATCAGTCGCTTGAATATAGCCTGGCACAAAATATTTTCATTCCCCTTTCTAAAGGTATCTCACGTGCGCCGGTCGAACCTGTGAAAATGGATAATAAAATAAATATTAAAGGAACAATTTCTTTTAATGAAGAATTAAAACCATCGGGGATAATGGAGGTAGAATTGACTGGCGCAAACAATCCCTTCCTTTTATTGCAAAATGATAAAGGAAAGTTTAAATCGTTGATCTCGAACAAAATGATAAAAGACGATGATGCAATTTCTATTAAAAACAGCAATGTGGCAAAATCGGAACTTTTGGTCAAAGTTGAGTCAACAGAATCAATATCTGATAATAATGGTTACTATAGTTGGCAGCTGCCGGTAATAACCGGCGGTTTTGAAAAATGGCGAATAGCTTATTTAGACAAAACACGGCAGAGCAATTTGTTTTTGCCCTATCCGATCGTGGAAAAATACAGCTATACAATTACACTTCCGTTAGATTACACATTAATAAACAAACGCTTTAACGAACGTCTGAAAAATAATGTAGGAACCGTTTCTGTTGAAATAAAACCTAAAGGAAATCAGATAGAAATCAACAGAGAGCTTAAGCTAAACACGCAAATGATTTATCAGATTGATTATAATGAATTTAGAAATATGATCAATTTCTGGCTTGATAAGAATCTGAGTACGGTTGTTTTCAAGAAAAAAGATTGAAAATGGCTTGTTGAATACAATACTAAGATTTACATAGATAAACCGAACCTTTATGGTATCACCTTTTACTTAACTTGAGGGAAAAGCTAAACTTGTTGAATAGCAGTGCGTTATTAAATTTATTTTTTGGATTTGAGGTATCGCATATTTTCATTATTATGTGGAGCTATTTAGTTATTGCTGAGAATCAAAACGTTACAAATAAATGTTTTTTTTAGGTTGTTCGTGATAGTTAATAAAGTTTAACAAAAAATTTTTTTAAGGGAAACTTGCACATTTTCAGGGAATCCAAAACGCACATCATGTCCTGAAGCTTCGCGTTGAGCTCCCCTTTCCCCTCGTCCAGAGACCGGTCCTGGACTTCGTTGATCCCGAGGTCCGGGTAAACGGCACTCCGTTCGAAGGCGTACGAGTACCCCGAGAGATG
>JAAYWF010000178.1 GCA_012516825.1 Lentimicrobium sp.
ATATTCATAATTGTGGAAAAGAAAAAAATTGATCCTAAAGTATTAGCTATTGCCACAAGTTGGCTTGAAGGCAACTACGACAGCCAGACCAAGGCGGCGGTAAAAGATATGATTGACAACAATCCTGACGAGCTTACCGATTCCTTTTATCGAAACCTTGAGTTTGGCACCGGTGGGCTACGCGGCATAATCGGCGCAGGCACCAACCGGATGAACAAATACACGGTGGGCATGGCCACTCAAGGGCTTGCCAACTATATAAAAAAGGCTATGCCAGGCGAAAAAGAGTACAGAGCCGCTATAGCGTTCGACAACCGCCTGAAGAGCGATTATTTTGCACAAATTACAGCCGATGTATTGTCAGCCAATGGTTTTAAAGTCTTCTTGTTCGATGAGCTTAGGCCTACTCCAGAGCTATCTTTTGCAGTGCGTTATCTGAAATGCCATACAGGAGTGATGATCACCGCCTCGCATAATCCCAAAGAATACAACGGTTACAAAGCCTATTGGAACGATGGCGCACAAATGGTGCCACCGCATGATAAGAATGTGATTGCCGAAGTGGAAAAAATCAAAATAGAGGATGTTAAATTCAAAGGGGTAAAGAAAAATATCGAGTTGATAGGAGATGAAATTGACGAAGCCTACCTAAGCGAGATAGACAAGCTATCACTTTCGCCCGTTTCGAACAAGCGTCAGGCGGAGCTTAAAATTGTTTACACACCGCTTCATGGCGCCGGTGTAAAACTTGTTCCTGCCGCCTTAAAGCGCTATGGATTCGAAAATGTTTTTAGAGTCAATAAACAAGATATAAATGATCCAACCTTCCCTACATTACATTCGCCCAATCCTGAAGAGGCAGCAGCCCTTGAAATGGCCCTCGACAAAGCCCGTAAAGTAGATGCCGACTTAGTATTAGCCACCGACCCCGATGCCGACAGAGTGGGAGTAGCCATAAAAGACCTTAATGATAATTTTATACTGCTCAACGGAAACCAAACGGCTGCGATTATAACCTATTACCTGCTTACATTATGGAATAAAAAAGGAAAACTAACAGGCAATGAGTTTATAGTGAAAACAATAGTAACATCCGAATTGATATGCGATATAGCAAAAAAATATAAAGTCGAATGTTACGACGTACTAACAGGATTCAAATGGATTGCCGAAATCATTCGTAATAATGAAGGAAAAAAAACCTTTATCGGAGGTGGTGAAGAGAGTTACGGCTTCATGATTGGCGATTTTGTAAGAGATAAAGATGCAGTGGCTACATGCGTAATGATGGCCGAAATTTCAGCATGGGCAACAAACTTAGGCAAAACACTATTTGAATTGCTTATTGATATTTATTATGAGTTCGGCTTTTACAAAGAGAACTTGATCTCGATAACCAAAAAAGGAAAAGCAGGAGCTGAAGAGATACAAAAAATGATGGAGAATTTTAGAAACAATCCTCCAAAAGAGATCAATAAAAGCAACGTGATGATGATTAAAGATTACCTCGCCGGAAAAGCTAAAGACCTTGTAAATAATACCGAATCCGAAATTAAACTACCCTCCTCCAACGTGCTTCAATTTTTTACCGCCGATGGCACAAAAATAAGCATGAGGCCCTCGGGTACCGAACCGAAAATTAAATTCTACTTCGGAGTTAAAGGCATATTGAAGAATAAAAATAATTATGAAAAGCTGAACAAACAGTTAGAAGAGAAAATCGAGAATGTCATTAAGGCTCTTAAGTTGAGAGATTAATAGCCGCAAAAATAATCTATTGAGCTTCAGCTTTTAACGGTAAACTATGCATTAAAATCCCTACCTGCTTCAAAGAAAATAATACTTTTAGCGGGTAACAATATTATCAACCGTAACAGTATCGTAAACCGAGTGGATTTTCTTTTCGCCGAACGCTTTCAATGTAACTATATACTCACCATTGCGATTATAAACTTTTGTGGGGCTTGCAACAGTACTTGAAGTGCCATCGTCAAAATTCCATTCATAACTTACAGCATTGCTGCTAAGATTAGTAAACAGCACTTTGCCAGGCTCTTCAATAAGTTCCCAACTAAAGGCTGCTTTTACCTCTTTTTTATCATCTTTGTCCTTACTACATGCCGACCAAAATAAAACAAAAACCATGAAACTAACTAATGTTAATATTCTCATAACTTTTATTATTTGATTTTCGAGCGACAAAATTATTCAAAATTGAATTGCCCTGCAATAAAAGTTAAAACTTATCGTCAATGGGAGATCAATATATAAACTGCTAAAGATGAAAATTACAAAAAACATTGTTGTTACTATCCATTATACACTTACTGACGATAACTCTGAAGTAATAGACTCATCACAGGGCGGTGAGCCTCTCACCTATCTTCATGGGCATGGCGGAATCATACCCGGTCTTGAAGCCGAGCTTGAAGGAAAGATGTTAGATGATGCTTTTAAAGTTTCCATTCAACCTGATTTAGCTTATGGTGTAATTGACAAAAATTTGATTTTTCGGATAAATCGCTCCAGCTTCGCCGATAGTAAAAATATTAAAACAGGAATGCAAGTACGCGGGCAACTAACTAAGGAGGGGCCTTCGATGATATTTTGGGTAAAAGAGGTTAATAATGAAGATATCGTTCTTGATGGTAATCACCCATTAGCAGGGCAAACCTTACATTTCGATGTAAAAGTTAGTGAGCTACGAAATGCCACAAAAGAAGAAATAGCTCACGGCCACGTGCATGGACCACACGGGCATCACAGCCATTAATATAGTATAGAGCATTTACAATACGAAATTATTATGGTTTTTTTTTAAACCAGTATCTCAACACAAAAACGCCTCCTATTGATTAAGTCTG
>JAAYWF010000179.1 GCA_012516825.1 Lentimicrobium sp.
AAAACGATAACCTATGGCAGGGCGTAAACGGCATAAACAACCCATGCCCAAAAGGCTACCGCTTGCCAACAGATACAGAATGGAATGCTGAACTTGCAAGCTGGGGCTCTAACAACGGAACCGGTGCTTTTAACTCACCGCTTAAACTAACCAAGGCAGGCGGCCGCAACTACGGCAATGGCAATACCTTTGTTGTGGGAACCAAAGGTTACTATTGGTCAAGTACCATAAGTGGTATCGGCTCGCAGCTCTTGGAGTTCGATAACATCAGCGCCAGTATAACAAACCACTCTCGGGCGAATGGTCGCTCTGTTCGTTGTATTAAGGATTTATAATTTTGATCTATATTGGTTTTCTGACACTTTTTTCGCAAATCCTGGCGAGCCATTGCCGCCTAATAGCGGTAATGGAGTGGGAGTAGGAAATGCTCCCATGGGTTTCACCGCTAAGATAGTTGCGGAATAGCTGTGTTGTTTTGCCTAAGCGCAGCCTAAGGAGACAAAAAAGTTTATTATTAATACAAAAACAAAGATTAAAGCTAAATTTGATTTTTTGGATATGAAAAAAATTAGAACATTTTTTGTAATTATAGCGCTATTTACAGCCTATTCAATCCACGCGCAAGTATCTATCAGCAGCGACGGCAGCGACCCCGATTCCTCTGCTATGCTTGATGTAAAAAGTACTAATTTAGGTTTGCTAATTCCCCGGATGACTTCCGCTCAGCGGGATGCAATAACCAATCCTGCCGAAGGGCTGTTGATTTTTAACACAACCACGCAATGTTTTGAAGCATATAGCAAGTATGAAGTTAAGTGGTGTGCTTTCGGGTGTATTGGATCTTATTCAGGGGCCGTTTGTTGTGGGGAGGCGCCTACAGCAATAGTAGATGTAACCTCCACTACAGGAAA
Source organism: Lentimicrobium sp. (assembly GCA_012516825.1). Lineage (GTDB taxonomy): Bacteria > Bacteroidota > Bacteroidia > Bacteroidales > 4484-276 > RZYY01. The sequence goes on from JAAYWF010000179.1 coordinate 912, forward strand.
AACCTGGATGGACAGAAACCTTGGAGCATCTAAGAAGGCTGATAGTAGTAAACATGAAGCTTCCTATGGCGATTTGTACCAATGGGGGCGTTTTGCGGACGGGCATCAGTGTAGAACCTCTGGAACAATCTCTACTTTAAGCTCATGCAATGCACCCGAGCATGACAAGTTTATTCTTGCGCCTAATAGCCCTTATGACTGGCGAAGCCCGAAAAACGATAACCTATGGCAGGGCGTAAACGGCATAAACAACCCCTGCCCAAGCGGCTACCGCTTACCAACAGATCCAGAATTGTTCAATGAACGAAAAAAATGGAGTTCTAGCAACGCAGCCGGCGCTTTTGCCTCTCCACTTAAATTGCCCGTGGCAGGCAATCGCGCCTACAACAATGGTTCGCTTAACAATGTGGGGGCCACAGGCACCTATTGGTCAAGTACCATACATACTACCAATTCGTATTACCTGTACTTCGACAACAATAGTTCTGGTGCGACCACAGACAGCCGGGCGGAAGGCCGCTCCGTTCGTTGCATTAAGGATTGATAACTTGCTATGCCATCCCTTTAGAGTGGCAGGGTAAAATTGTTTTATAGTGAAAAAAATAATTATCACACTGACGAATCTGCTCCTCATTACATCAGTTTGGTCGCAGAACACGCTAACAGGCGCTTTCACAAGCCTTGCCAACGAGCAGATAAAACTTATCGGTTATAAGGGACTAAAATCCTACGCGGTGGATAGCGCACAAGCCAACGAAAAAGGCGAGTTTACGCTTTATTACAGCGAAGATGATTATGGCATG
>JAAYWF010000180.1 GCA_012516825.1 Lentimicrobium sp.
CGAATGTGTCTGCTTCCTGACCATCAACATAATAAACCCCACCTTCCGGGCTTCCGCCTGTTAATGTAAAGGGTTCATCTCCTTCGCAATATTCATCAAAGGGTTCAAGTGTTACTTCAGGTATTTGTGCAATTGATAGTTGTAAACAAGAAGTATCATTCATACAGGGAGTATTGGTATAAGCAATCAGGCATAGTTCTACGTTTCCTGCAGAAATATCCTGAGCCCCTGGTGTGTATATAGTGTTCTGAGAAGTTATATCGCTGAAGCTACCATCTCCTGTAGTTACCCATTTCAATGATTGATAATAGTTTGCAGAACCATTTAATGTAGCGGTTTCATCTTCGCAAATGGTTTGGTTTGCTCCGGCAAAAGCAACAGCATTAAAACAGTCAGAAACATAGACTTGACCATTAACACAAAGTTCAGTGTTATTATCATTATTTATTGTGAACTCTTCGAAAACTATCGGTGATATGCCAAAATTTCCAACAGCGAAAATAATATTACCAACTACTCCACTACCAGTATATGTAAAAGCAGGGCTTTTGCACTGGAAATTAAATTGAACCAGACCCGGGGCGATAAAATTAAATTCTCTGTTATACAGGCTATTAGTTAGGACGCTGTTATTAAAATCAAAATTAGAATATGTAAGAATTTTTGAATCGTAACTAATGGTTATGTTAAGATTAGTTACTGATTTAAGAAGATGAGCCTGCACAGGGATAATTACAGTTGATCCAGGATCAGCATATAAATTTGGTAACATACCAAATGCACCGGTTCCTTCTGGTAAAATGGATAAATACATACAATCTGTTGTACCCCCACATGGCGAGAAACCATTCGCAGTTAAGCATAAGCTTACTCCACCATTGGCAATATCTTGACTTCCCGGAGTGTAATAAGGTTTTAAAATATTTGTATTGCTAAATACACCATCGCCTTGTGTTGCCCATTCAACACTTGAATGATTTGTTGCATTTCCGTTTAACAGATAAATTTGACCAACAGTAATTGATGCATCAGGCCCTGCGTCAGCTATTGCAGTATAACAAGGGGTGATGTGTACCTCGCCATTTATTGCGTTGCCAAGATAGGTAACCGTATTGATAAGAATCTCGGTGAAGATCAATGGTGAGGTGCCATAGCTACCGGTCTCAAAATTAATTGTACCCACAAGACCGCTTCCTGTGTACATAAAAAGCGTGTTTTTGGCATTGAAAGTGAATTTGATTTTATTGCCATCAATTACTTCTATCAGGTAATTATACATTGACGCTGTTAAAACTCCTCCAGAAATTGAGGAACTACTGTACGTGAGAATTTGAGGATCAAATGTATAAATAACCGATAATGATTTTACCTTACTCATATTATTGATAGTAAGAGGTACACTTACTGTTGAATTTGGATCGGCAGTGAGTTGAGGTAGAATCGCCTGAGGGTTATCTCTATTAGACATAAAGTCTTCCTGAGCTGTTAATGAAGCAAAGCTCAGCATTAATGAAATAAGAAAAAGTAAAAATCTGCTCATAACTTATAAAATTTTGTTGATTTATTTTTAATGAAAATTATTTCAGGCAAAGATAAATTATGTTTTATTTACTTTTCAATCTAAACTCTAAAAGTTATCAACATAGGATTAATCAATAAATTTAATGTTTTTAAAACAATAAAGTATTGTGTATTAATGAAATAAAAATTAATCAAGAAAATTATGGAATAAAAAAACTCAAATTTTTCTGAGCTTGAAATTTTTTGAAGAGTTTAATTTTGAGGAAAACCTACTTGTGTTATGGTTATGTTTATGTAATCAACTTTTCATCGCCTATTAAAAGATAGTTAAATAAATGCCTTAAAATCAAGGGGATAATAAACTAAATTAAAAAAAATAGTATTAGATAAGTATAGTAATATAAAACTTGTAGATATTGATAATGAGTTGTTTATAATATATTTACCTAAAACATTTTGAAAGTGTAAATCGTATTGTTCCAGAAAAAACATCAATAAGTTTTAATAGTTGATTTAAACGAAAAAAAAACGTTAAAAAATGTTAATCATTGTCCATTAGTTGGGCGTGTGTTGAAATTCGAATACAAATAGGATTAAGTCGTTATTTATTCTAAAAACATTAAATCATATATTTTTGCCTATAAAATATCTTTTAAGTAAATGTATTATCCATGAAATCAAAAGTTTTTACAATTAGTTTGTTGTTTTTCTGCTTTACGGCATTAGGACAAAATAACCTGAATGTAGCTTTCGGCAACCTTGTCAAACTTCAAAAGAATCCTGCAAAGCAGGAGTTTACATTAATTTCCGATAATGGTACAGCGAAGCTAACGGTTTATTCTCCAAACATAATTAGGATAAGGATTGCAAAAGAGTTCAATTCTGATTTTTCATATTCCGTGGTTGCAAACCCGATGAAATGCAACTTTGATTACGGTGAGGATAATAATAACTTTTTTGTTAGCACTGATTCTCTTTTTCTTGAAATTAGCAAAAAGCCTATTCGATTTAGTTTTAAAACCCTTGATGGTCAGGTGGTTAATCAGGATGATCCGGCTTTTGGAGTGTCTTGGATAAGAAATGAGGTAACTAATTATAAGTTGATTCAGGGGGATGAGAAATTTATCGGCCTCGGTGAAAAAACCGGTAACCTGAATCGTAGGGGTGAGGCCTATGAACACTGGAATACCGATAACCCTCACTACGATAATAATTCTGATCCGCTTTATGCATCAATCCCATTTTACATTGGAATTCACAGCGGCTTGAACTATGGTATTTTTTTGGATAATACACATCGAACCACTTTCAACTTTGGCGCTTCCAACGATCGTTTTTCTTATTTCTCGGCAGAAGATGGGGAAATGAACTACTATTTCATTTATCATAAAAATGTAACAGACATTATCAGTTCATTTACGTGGCTCACAGGGCGAATGGAGATGCCTCCTGTTTGGTCGTTCGGATATCAACAATGCCGTTGGAGTTATACACCTGAATCGGAAGTGATGCGTATTGCAAACACTTTTAGAGAAAAGAAAATTCCGGCTGATGTGATTTATCTTGATATACACCATATGGACAATTATAAAATATTTACCTGGAATCCAGTAGATTTCCCTCAACCGAAAAAGATGATAAAGAGTTTGGCGGAAATGAATTTTAAAACAGCAATAATTGTTGATCCGGGAATAAAAGTAGAAAAAGGTTATATGGCTTATGATGAGGGAGTTGCGTATAAGCATTTTGTAAAATATCCAGATGGTTCTAATTGGACAGCGCAGGTTTGGCCAGGATGGTGTCATTTTCCTGATTTTACCTCTGAAAAGAGTAGAAAATGGTGGGGAGAGAAATTTAAAAGTTATGTAGAAGATGGTGTCGTAGGTTTTTGGAACGATATGAACGAAATAGCTACATGGGGACAACAGGTTCCTAATTTAATTGAGTTCGACTGGGATGGGAACAAAGCGACATATCGGCAGGCAAAAAATGTTTATGGTATGTTGATGGCACGCTCAACTTTTGAAGGCGTTAAAAAGCTGATGAATGGTAAGCGCCCGATGAATATCACTCGTTCCGGGTTTGCTGGTATGCAACGTTATACTATTCTCTGGACAGGCGACAATCAGGCTACCGATCATCATATGATGCTTGGCGTAAGGTTAGTAAACAGCCTCGGATTATCGGGATTATCTTTTACCGGATCAGATGTTGGAGGATTTGGAGGAAATTGTACTCCGGCTCTCTTTGCACGATGGATGCAAATTGGCGCTTTTACACCGTTTTTCAGAGGCCATTCCGCTTATAATACTATCAGCCAGGAGCCTTGGGTCTTTGGCGAAACAGTTGAGGAGATATCGAAAAACTACATACAGCTCCGCTATAATCTTCTTCCATATATTTATAGTTCAATGCACTCGTCTGTTATCAGCGGAATACCTTTAAACCGTAGCTTGGCTATAAATTATACAATGGATGAAACGATTTATCAGGAGGAGTACCAAAATCAATATCTATTTGGCCCCTCAATGTTGGTTATTCCGGTTGAAAGTAATAAGGAGATCGTAAAAGCATATCTTCCAAAAGGCGAATGGTATGACTTTTATACCGATCAATATTTTGATGGGCAACAAGAGGTTTTTGCCGAGTCGCCGCAGGACAAATTGCCTGTATATGTTTTAGCAGGCAGTATAATCCCAATGCAATCGCCAATTCAACATACCGCTGAAATGCCTTCCGACACGCTGTACGTCCATCTTTATAAAAGTCAGAGTAATAAGGATATTGCGTGGAAATATTATGAGGACGATGGCGTTAGTTATGATTATCAAAATGGAAAATTTTATTTACGGGAGATAATTTATAAGCCAGAGATAAATGAAGTTGAGTTTCGTAAACCCGATGGTGATTTCCAAAGTAAATTTAAAAATGTCAGATTGGTTTTTCACGGATTTGACGAGCTTGACTGGATCATTAAATTCGATGGGAAGCCTCGGAAGGTTTATCCTTTATCAATGAATTTTCGAAAAGTATCCGAAATTCCACCAGAGGGTGATTATTCTACAATTACATGCCCTACGATTGTATTCCCTAATGATGAAGAGAGGATGATAATTACATGGTAATGGAATAATTTTGAGGATTTGAAAGATCGGATAATTATACCGGATAATTATAATGGACAATCTGTAATAGTTTAGTTTAATTTAACTTTGCGGGAAAATAATTCAGCAAATGACCATTGACGAAATTATCAAAGCGGCTTTAGCGGAAGATGTGGGAAACGGGGATCATACCTCTTTGTCAACTATTCCACAGTGGGCAATCGGTCGTGCCAACTTACTGATAAAAGAAAATGGGATACTTTGTGGTGTGGATATAGCCCGTAAAGTGTTCAACACTGTTGATCCTGATCTTGATTTTCAGGTGTTTATCGAAGATGGTAATGACGTTGTTCCGGGCGATATAGTATTTTCTGTTTCTGGAAAAGTGATATCAATCCTTACTGGCGAACGGCTGGCGCTTAACTTTATGCAACGATTGAGCGGAATAGCGACAAATACACGTCTGATGGTTAACGAGTTGAAGGGTACTAAAGCGCGCTTGCTCGACACTCGAAAAACAACTCCAAATTTTCGTGAACTTGAAAAAATGGCCGTGAGAACGGGCGGAGGCGAAAATCATAGAATGGGATTATATGACATGATATTAATAAAAGATAATCATGTTGATTTTGCGGGTGGAATAAAACAAGCCATTAAAGCGGTGCATAACTATATAAAGGATAAAGCTTTAGATTTGAAAATAGAAATTGAAGTCAGGAATTTTGATGAACTGAATTTAGTGATGGAAACAGGAGGTGTTGATAGAATCATGCTCGATAATTTTAATGTATCAGATTTGAAAAAGGCAGTGGAGCTTGTTGCCGGTCGTTTTGAAACA
>JAAYWF010000181.1 GCA_012516825.1 Lentimicrobium sp.
CCTTTCATTTTCGATTTCACCCTGTTTTTCATCTTTTTTTTTACGAAATCAAAACAGCAAACAACTTATTTTTGCCCCAAAATAAGGCTGTTCCGAATCGCAATCCCCTTAAATCGTAACAAGAATTTCTAAAGCCTTTATTATTGCTTTTCCTGATCAGGATTAATAAAAGATAGTGTGTATATCAACGATTCAAGCTGGCGAGTAAGGTTCTTTTTGTCTTTATTAGGATAATACACAAAGCCATCAACGGTAACAATCCGTTGGTTTTGCTCATCGAGCACAGTATAATTGATAAATGGTCCACCCATGAAATCACCGTCCAGTTCCCACATCCCACGCATTTCTACTGCAAACATTCCATTGAATTCTATTCGATGGCTTTCCGGGGGTTCAACCATCGAAACTCTCATAAAGGAACCTTCGGAAGGTCCAAGAACGTTATCTTTGGTCATTCGATCCCGTAATTTTATTATTTCGTCGGGAAGAAAAACAGAGGTGTCGTGATAAGGAATGGTATATATCAAGATTCCTTGACTAAACTCCTGACCTTCGCGACGTATCCATACAAAATTTTGCTGCTCCTTAGCTACATAAAAGTTTTTGGGGATAAGTATGTTTAAATCAAACTTCTTTGTAATAAACTTTTTTATTTTCAAATCCTCAATTGACCCGAATGCTTGTGCTGCTCTCCTGCGTTCGTTGGCATTGAAATACATCATAAAGGATTCTTTTTTCTCTTCGAACTCTTCGAAAAATGTGGCCTCGTCATGAACGGTCATTTTAATAATTCGTTGAGGTTTAGCCCAAAGATCAGAATGAGTTTCGATAACCGGTTTATCAAAACTCGCATTTATATCTACAATAAATATATTGTGATGAGTTTTAAACATCTGTCCAAAGCCCGGTTCATAGATAAACGCTACGTCAAAGGTTTTCTCAGGCTGGGGAAGGCCAGTCAAGATCTGGCCAAAGAATTCAGATATAACTGATCCTACATGACCTTTATGTAATGTTTCGTTATTGACTACCACAAGTAATTCATTTGTTTTCCCTGTTGAAGGCTTGTGTCCCGAGGGATTGCTACTACAAGCCGCCAATAAAAAGGCAAACCAACAGAAAAGAGCGCATGGCCATAATTTAAAAAGCACTTTCATTTAATCTGATATTGATTTGTTATCCAGCAGTGGTAATTTTAATTTTCTGCCCTACCTTAAGAGCTTTTGTGTTTTTTATGTTATTCAACTTTTTTAATCCTTCTACGGTTACTCCATTATACTGCTTTGCAATCTCCCACAATGTATCTCCGGGTTTTACTATATAATAGATATAACCATCAGATTCAGATGTACTCTGGTTTTCTTGAGATGCAGTACCAGCTACTGCTTCGGCAGATTTTGATACTATGAGTTTTTGATTAACATGAATAGTATTGGATACTAAATTATTCCAATTCTTCAAGTCATTTACCGAACATTTATACTTGGAAGCTATAAGCCCCAGATTTTCTCCTTTTTTTACTACATGAATAGTGTTATTAGTATTGTTACTACTTGCTGTAGCTGCACTTGATTTTCCGATATTCGTGGGAGGAACGCCGCTAACATAGAGCTTCTGTCCTGGGTGTATAGTAGTTCCTCTTAAGTTGTTTAATGCCTGTATTGTAGAAACGGTCGTTTTATATTTTCTAGAAATTCCACCTAACGTTTCGCCTCTTTTTACAATATGTATCTGATACTTAGGCATCTCTTTAATTTTTGCCATTAACTTCTCCTTTTCAAGTTCTGTTTCTGTCCGATATTTATAAATTTCTTCCTCTTTCGAAACATAATAGGCCGTAAGTGTACGTGGCAGGCGCAATATATATTTGTTATCCTTGGTAGCCGGAATCACTCCTTCTTTAAACGATGGGTTAAGATACTTAAGGTTTTCTTTCGAAATTCCAATCATTTCCGAAATTCTGTCGAAGGTAAGAACATCATATACTTGCACGGTATCAATTGCATTGTAAAGGATTCCAGGATGTGTTGGATAAAGGTTGTGTTCGGCTGAATGAGTCATTACGTAAGCCACTGCTATAAAGGCAGGAACGTAACCACGAGTTTCGCGTGGCAGAAAAGGCCAGATAGCCCAATAATTTTTTATTCCTCCAGAGCGACGAATAGCTTTATTAACATTTCCGGCTCCCGAATTGTAAGCTGCAAGCACTAACCACCAATCTTCATAAATGTCATAAAGGTCCTTAAGATGCTTGCAGGCGGCAATAGTTGATTTGTAAGGATCATAGCGATCGTCAACGTATGAGTTTAACTCCAGACCATAGACTTTTCCCGTATTATACATGAATTGCCATAACCCCTTTGCACCGGCAGGTGAACCGGCCAACGGATTTAATGCTGACTCAACCACTGCAAGGTACTTAAGCTCCAATGGCAAATTGTATTGATCTAAAAGCTCTTCAAACATAGGGAAGTAAATAGCAGCAAGCCCAAGAATACGTGAAGAGAGACCGCGTTTTTTTATTCCATACACATCAATATAACCCTTAACCGTTTCATTATATACAAATTCCAAAGGCGTTTTCCTGTTCATAATTTCAATCCTTGACTGATAAACTGAATCCGAAAACTTGGGGACAAAAGCTTCATCGTAATTATAGATGTTGAGCTTGTTTTTATCGAAAAGGGTTTCATCGTCTCTGAAAAACTTAAGAGTAGTCAGATTATCGAGCATATAAAGCGCTCTCGACTCATTTAATAGCTCCTGTGTAATACGAGGATCCTCCATTTTCGAATTGGAGAATATGAATGTTGAATCAGCAAAATCAAACGACTCAATTAATGTATTGGTATCTGATGAAAAATCAGGAGTCTCAAACAAAGCAGAATCTTCAAAGTCTTCAGCCTCAAAAAGATGTGACTTACGGTCTTGATCAAATTTTGGCTTATTCTTTCCGTAACTCGTCTGCGACATTTTTTTGTCTTTAGCCGAATGTGATAAAGCAAAGTATTCTTTAAAGGTAGAGCAACTATATGAAAACAACAATATTAATACAAACACAATAAGTTTTAGAGACCTGAAAATAAGAACCATGTGGACAATGTTTTTATAAAAAACAGTTAATTGTAGATTTTTTAACAAAGGCAAATATAC
>JAAYWF010000182.1 GCA_012516825.1 Lentimicrobium sp.
ATTTGGGAAAAAGAAGTATCAAAGTTTCCATGGTTTTATGAAGCTACTGAAGATTGTTTAATCATTGAAGGAATAATTGAGGTAGAGGCCAATGGGAAAATATATCAATTAAAGCCTGGAGATTTTGTAACTTTTCAAAAAGGGCTGAAATGCACATGGGATATAAAAAAGCCTGTAAGGAAATACTATAACTTCAGATGATTCATGGATAATTTATTATTAAATCTTTAATTGAGAGGGGTGAAAGGAGTCGTTATAAAATCTACGGGTAGCTGGTTTACTGTTTTGGATGAAAATGGCCGGCAAATTAATTGCAAGTTAAAGGGTAGATTCAGAATAAAAGGTATTAAAACCACCAATCCCATAGCTGTTGGCGACAAGGTTGAGTTTGACATTGCCGAGGATGAAAAGATTGGTCTTATTACAAAGATTTTACCGCGGCACAATCATATTATTCGTAAATCAACAAAACTCTCTAAAGTATCGCATATCATTGCCGCCAATATTGATCTTGCGTTGCTGATTGTAACTATCAAAGAGCCGGAAATCAGTCCGGGGCTTATAGATCGTTTTTTAGTAACTGCAGAAGCTTATCATATAACTTCGGCCATCGTGTTTAACAAAATTGATATTTATGGCGATGTTGATTTTGACAAACTTCAGAAATATGAAGCTATTTATAGAGCTGCCGGTTATCAAACTTTCAGAGTGTCGGCATTAACCGGAGAAAATATTGACATGCTAAAAGAGGTAATACGAGATAAAATATGTCTGTTTTCTGGAGCCTCTGGAACAGGAAAATCGGCGCTTATCAATGTAATTGAGCCCGGACTAAAACTGAAAGTCGGCGATATTTCAACATACCATCTCAAAGGTCGGCACACTACTACCTTTCCGGAAATGCATAAACTCACAGGCGGAGGGTTTATTATTGACACTCCCGGTATTAGAGAGTTTGGCCTTGTAGAGTTCCGTAAAGAGGAGATTGCCGAGCGCTTTCCTGAGATGCGGGCATTTATGCACGATTGTCAGTTTAATAATTGTACACACATACACGAGCCGCGATGCGCCGTAAAAGCAGCTGTTGAAAATGGGAAAATAGCCGCTTCACGATATGAAAGTTACTTACGAATTTATAATGATGATTATCTTGATAAAGAACTATGGGAATGGGAATAACTTTTATCGTTTACCTCATTTAACAGCAAAATATTGAAATTTAGACTTTTTTTAAACGTTGTGTAATTTACCAATTCTAAGATTTTTAAAATGATAATTCGTAACCTCACTTATGATTTTTTCCAACCGCTAAAAAAATCTGATAAAGTATCGTCAGCGCTCCGATTAATGTACGAATATAAAATATCACATGCACCTGTTGTTGAAGAGAGCACCTATCTTGGAATTATTTCAGAAAACGACTTATTGGTAATGCCAAACAAATCAGAAAAAATTGAATCACTTTGTAAAGCTTTACCTAAGCCATTTATTAAAGAAAACGAACATATACTCAATGCGCTAAATATCATTAGTAACCTGCAGATTGAAGTATTACCCGTGTTAGACAATGATCATCAATATAAAGGTCTGATTACTGCTGAGCAGGTATTGAAAGAGATTGCCGGAATATTTTCACTTGAAAATCCTGGTGGAATTATTATCCTTGAAGTAAATCTAAACGATTACTCCATGAGCGAAATAGCAAGAATTATTGAAGCTAACGACACCAAAATTCTTAGCTCAGGAGTGAAAATAATACCTGATTCAACAAAAATTGAAATTACCCTAAAGTTGAATGTAATGAATATTGAACCGGTAATTCAAACTTTTATGCGATACAATTACAACATCATTTTTTATTTTGGAGATAATGAAAAAAATGAAGAGGTTTTGAAAGAGAGGTATGAACTATTAATGAGATATTTGAACACATAAAGAACTTATTCGCCTCACAAAAACAGCTTATCGGATGAAATATCTTTTACTGTTTTTAATAATAATATTTCCTTTTGCCCAAAGTGCAACACCGAAGCAGCTTAGCTCGATTAAGTCGGAAATACCAATTGATAGTATTATTGAGGCGGAGAATAAAACTATCTCTGAATCATCATTCGTCATTGATTCAATAATATTAACGGGCAATAAAAAAACCAAAGATTTCCTGATTTTTCGTGAATTAACTTTCAAAGTTGGCGATACGCTTAATCATAACCAACTTCAGGAAAACTATCAGAAATCAAGAAATAACCTGATCAAGCTTTCACTTTTTAATTTTGTTGACTTTACTGATTCACTTGTAGCTGCTGGGCAATATGCTCATCTTCTTGTTCAAATTTCATTTATAGAAAGATGGTATTTGTGGCCATTTCCTATTTTCGAAATTTCTGATCGTAATCTGAATGTTTGGCTAAAAGAGAAAAACTTTAATCGTATCAGTTACGGTATTTATCTTATCAAGCATAATAACCGTGGGCGAGGAGAGCTTCTTAGGCTTTACCTTCGTAGTGGGTATGATGAGCGATATGAATTAAGTTATCAGGTTCCTTATTTTAATCACAAGCAAACGCTTGGAGCTACGCTTGGAGCGGGATGGCTGCAAAAACATGAAGTCCCGTATAGAACCATTGCAAACAAACAGGAGTTTATCAAAGATGATGATCATTACCTTTTCAAGCAGTTTTATAATTTTATAAATTTTACATATCGCCCAGATATTCATCAGTTTCACAACTTTCAGATTAGATATAACTTTTTCTATTTCGATGACACTTTACTTAAGCTAAATCCTAAATACTCCTTCAAGGGATTAAAAACCAATGAATATATGACCTTTGCCTACAAGTTTATTAGCGATCACCGCGACTCAAAGATCAATCCGCTGACGGGCCATTATTTTGAAGGACAGATATCTAAAAGCGGCTTTGGCTTACTGAAGGATGGATACATTGAAATGATGGATTTAACAGGATCGTACAGGAAGTATTGGGAATTTCCAAAACGCTTTTACTTCTCCACCGATTGGACGGGAAAGCTCTCTACCAATCGTGAACAACCCTATTTCTACCAACGCGGGTTTGGTTACGAACGCAATTTTGTGCGCGGATACGAACTTTATGTAATTGACGGTCAAAGTTTTATTTTAGGAAAAAACACTTTAAGATACGCCCTTGTTCCCGAACGAAAAACAACCATCGGTTTTTTAAAATCCGAGAAGTTCAGTAAAATCCATTACGCTCTTTTTACAAATCTTTTTTTAGATGCCGGATATGTTGATTCATTTCGATTTTACGATCCCAATGATCTTTCCAACCATCTTATTTATGGCGTAGGTTTAGGAATTGATTTGGTAACCTATTATGATATGATTTTCAGAATGGAACTATCGGTTAATAAACAAGGTGAACCCGGTTTTTATATCCATTTTAAAGATACATTATGATTAAGCAAGATGTATTTTAAAAACCTAAATAACAAAAGTCTTTGTAGATACACCTAACAAGCAATCTGCAAGCCCTATGCTCCAACAAATATTTTATATGGTTAAAGAAAACCAAATACCTTTGCTAAAAGTTAAATAAAGGATAATGCTGAAAAAGATAGCCATTTTTGGAAAATCAATAGAAAAGGAGGGTATTGAATATTTACAAAACCTATTAAATAGGTTGGAGTTTTTCAATTGCACTCTTTCTATTTATGAACCGTTTTATAAAAAAATTGAAAATCAAGTACGGTTCCCATCAAATTTAAAATTTTTCAACACACACGAGGAGCTTAAAGATAATGCAGAAATTCTTTTATCTATTGGCGGGGATGGTACGTTGCTCGACACCATTACATTGATTCGTAACTCAGGAATCAATGTTCTTGGTATTAATCTTGGCCGATTAGGTTTTTTATCAAGTATTTCAAAAGATGAAATTCTTCCGGCCATTGACAAAGTTCTCAGCGGAAATTTTGTTCTCGAACAACGAACATTACTTGAGCTATCGAAACCTGAAGCAATTTTTGGGGATTTTAATTTTGCCTTGAACGAACTTTCGATTACAAAATCAAGCCCTCATGCACTTGCCGTTATTAATGTATTTGTAAATGGTAGTTTTTTGAACAAATATTGGGCTGATGGTCTATTGGTAGCTACTCCTACAGGCTCAACGGCCTATTCGTTAAGCTGTTCGGGGCCGATAATCACTCCGGAATCAGAAAACTTTGTCATTACGCCCATAGCCACTCACAACCTCACTGTTAGACCTATTGTTATACCCGACAAGTGTACTATTCGAATTACCGTTGAAGGACGAAATCAAAATTATCAGGTCGGGCTCGATTCACGTTTTCAATCATTGAGAATGACAGATGAAATAATAATTAAAAAAGCCAATTATAAAATCAACCTGATACAACTACACGAAAAAGATTTCTTCAATACAATACGCGAAAAACTCCTTTGGGGAAAAGATCAACGCAATTAAACCTCAAGTGATTGATAAAATTGTCGGCCAAGATAAAGCTTACATACTAAATCAAAATAAGTTGAGTTTAAAAAGCTGAATATCGTTGATTTATTCATTTATGAAGCATTTCCTAAAGCTTTTCATATACATGGCGGCTCTCTCTTTGGTGTTCTTATCCTGTAACAAAATATATGAGGACAAAATACCGCCAACAATTATTTTGCAAGGACCTAATCCCTACAGGCTTTTTACAAGTTGTAGTTATTCAGAGCCGGGATATATTATTAAAGATGACCTTACACCAAACTCTCAAATTAAAGTTGATATTTATGATTCAACTTTAAACACTACCATCCCGGGAGATTATTATATTGATTATTATTCAACCGATTTAGATGGTAATACATCTTACGTGAGGCGTAAGATTGAAACCCGAAAGATGACTTTAGATTATTTCAACTCCGGTTTTATAGCTTATGATACCCTAAAGCCGATGAATATTAAAACTCAATATTCAATAAAAAGCGTGCTTTATTCACAGGAATTCAAATGGATACGAATTGAAAACTTCAATAATTTCGGCAAGCAATTTAAGGTGATCATGATTCCCGACACACTTGGCAACCTTACGTTAAATTACAATTTTAACGATACAATTGTTTTCGGTACGGGTAATGTTTATTGCAACATGACAGGATTCAGGCTTGAGTATCAGATTGATGTGCCCGAAAATGACATCGAAATGCATTATGTTACCTACAGGTTTTTAAATTAAGAATATTACCAGATTTTATGAAAATCATTAAACATTGTTTAATCATTTTACTGGCCTTTTTAGTAAAAATAATTTATCCTCAAAATATTGACATAGGTATATTTGGAGGTGGTTCATATTATTTGGGAGAGCTTAATCCGGGCAGGCAATTTTTAATGACCAATCCCGCCTATGGTGGGCTGATCCGTTTTAATTTGAATGACAGAATGGCGTTCAGAGGAGAGTTAATTCATGGAGTTGTTAGCGGCGACGATGCAGTGAGTAAAGAAAATGAACTCAGAAATCTACGTTTCACATCAACTATAAATGAATTATCGATACTTTTTGAATTCAATTACCTCGAATATTTTACCGGAAGTCAAATCCATTATTTCTCTCCATTTCTTTATTGTGGACCCGCCTTGTTCACTTTTAATCCAAAGGCTAAATTCCGCAATGAATGGATCTTGCTTCGGGATATTGGAACCGAAGGGCAAATGATTAACGAAAATGATAATCGCTACAACCTGATAAGTTTTGCATTTGCTTTTGGTATTGGTTTTAGGTATAGCTTTTCTCACCGCTTAGGATTTACTGCAGAATGGGGGATGAGGAAAACATTTACCGATTACTTGGACGACATAAGTAAAAATTATTACGTTGACTTTAATAATTTAAACCCTGACGATATTAGTCTTGAGAAGATGCTTTCCGACCCATCTCCTATAAAACACCAACCTGGAATGCAGCGTGGCAACCCACAAAACAACGATTGGTATTCATTTGTAGGAATTACGCTGACTTATCGCTTCACAATTGGTGAAAAAACTACCTGCGTTGAATTTCAGAATAGATGAAATAGTAATACTTTTGCAACCTTATTGTCATAATATTTTCTAGTCATAAAATTTTAAATTCAATAGGATCAAAGGATTATAAATGGGATTTAAAGATAAAATAGATATGAAACGGCTCCCAAGGCATATTGCCATCATTATGGATGGCAATGGTCGCTGGGCTAAACAACGTGGCTTGGTCCGCACCGTTGGCCATGAAAATGGTATAGTAGCCGTGAGAGAAGTTGCTGAAGCTGCCGCTGAACTTGGCATTGAATATCTTACCCTTTATGCTTTTTCTGTCGAAAACTGGAAAAGGCCACAACGCGAAGTGGAAATTTTGATGAAGCTGCTGCTAAAAACTATTGATTCGGAAATGAAGACCTTGAAAGAAAATGACATAAGATTACTGGCAATCGGAAATTTAATATCGTTGCAAAAGAAAACCTATGAACGTTTATTGTGGGCAATAGAAGAGACAAAAAACCACAAACGCATGAATCTTGTTCTTGCGTTAAGCTATAGCTCGCATTACGAGATTGTGGAAGCTGTAAAAGAAATTGCCAGAAAAGCAAAACAAAATGAATTATCCCCTGAAGACATCAATGAGTCAGTGATTTCCAATCATCTTTTTACTAAAGGTTTTCCCGATCCCGAACTGTTAATTCGCACAAGCGGCGAATTCAGGATCAGTAATTTCTTACTTTGGCAATTAGCATATTCCGAAATATACATAACTCCTATCTTATGGCCGGACTTTAGAAAGGAAAACTTTTATGAAGCTATTGTCAATTTTCAGAAAAGAGAAAGACGTTTTGGAAAAACAAGTGAACAGGTAAGTGAGAATGCAAACAAAATGAAATGAGGAAAATAGCCAGCCTGATTCGTAATAACTATATCTTACCGGCAAACTATTTGTTGTTGCTGGTATTTCTTCTCAACGTTCCCCATTTTAGCTTTACTCAAATTAATATCGGTCCCCCAGAACTGGATATTGATTACATGAACCCAGTGGAGTATGAGATTGGCGGTATAACGGTTACGGGAATCGAATTTCTGGATCGTAACGTGCTAATTATGATCTCAGGTCTAAACGTTGGTCAAAAGGTAAAAATCCCAAGCGACAAATTTTCTGACGCCATAGAAAACCTTTGGAAACAAGGCCTTTTTGAACATGTAAGCATTACAGCTACCGATGTTCAAGATAAAATGGTTTTTTTAAATATTGATTTACGCGAAAAGCCAAGGCTGTCAAAATACACATTCGAAGGGGTGAAAAAATCGGAAGGCGATAACCTTAAAGATGAAATCAAAATCAGTTCGGGCGATGTAGTAACTGAAAACCTTATTACCAATTCTCGCAACAGGATCGTAAATTATTATGCAAAAAAAGGATTTTTCGATGCCGAAGTGGATATCAGACAAATTTCCGATACAACACGGCTGAACAGTGTAATTTTAGTTTTTGATATTAAGAAGAATAATAGAATAAGGATTTATGACATCGAAATTACCGGTAACAAAAAATTGAGCGATCAGCAAGTATTACGCGCTTTAAAAAACACAAAGGAAAAAGGTGCGTTTCGACCCTTCGACGAAATCGAAACATTGATTTGGGATGTAACCAGGCACGCTCTCTTGCTTCAGTTTGACACTCTATATGCCAAAGCCGGTGAATATCTTAACAATAACATGAAATTAAGGATATTCAAAACGTCAAAATATATTGAAAGCGAATACGAAAATGATAAACAGAATCTTATTGAGAAATATAACTCTTTAGGGTATCGGGATGCAAAAATCGTCCGTGACTCTATTTACCGTAACGACGATATGACGATGAATATCCTGATTGAAGTGGATGAAGGCCCTCAATACTTTTTTGGCAATATAAGCTGGGTGGGGAACACCATATACACCGATGAATTTTTATCTGATGTGCTTAAAATCCAAAGAGGAGATGTTTACAATAAAGAAATGCTTACCACTAATCTTTCTTTCAATCCTTCAGGTGTTGATGTTAGTTCATTGTATCTTGATGACGGCTATCTCTTTTTTCAGGCTATTCCTGTCGAGATAAGGGTTGAGAATGATACCATTGATTTAGAAATCAGAATTCGGGAAGGTAAACAGGCAAGGATAAGTAAAGTAAACGTAAAAGGGAATACTAAGACCAACGATCAGGTTGTTGTAAGGGAGTTGCGTTCCCGTCCAGGGCAACTATTTAACCGTTCCAACATAATCAGGACGACTCGCGAATTAGCACAATTACGATATTTTGATGCAGAAACCATCAAACCGGATATCCAACCTAACCCCGCTGACGGCACCGTAGATATAATCTATGAGGTTGAGGAGACATCTGCCGATCAGATTGAGCTTTCGGGAGGATGGGGATATGGTAGGATATTGGGCACCTTAGGGCTTTCATTCAATAATTTTTCGTTACAAAACCTCTTCAAAAAAGAGGCATGGCGACCAATTCCATCAGGAGACGGACAAAAACTTTTTATCAGACTACAATCGTATGGCAGAGGATACATAAGTTACAATTTTTCGTTCACAGAACCTTGGTTTGGCGGTAAAAAACCAAATTCATTCAGCGTTTCTTATTTTCACTCCCTTTACTCCAATGGTCTATCAAAAAAAGACCCTTCACGATCAGCGTTTCTTACTGACGGGGTAGTATTAGGTTTAGGTAAAAGGCTACAATGGCCCGACGACTACTTTACACTTTATCAAGCTGCAAGTTTTCAGATTTATAAACTTGATAATTATGCAAGGATTTTTTCGTTTGGCACAGGTAACGGTAATTACAACAATTTTAACTACAACTTCATTTTTGCCCGAAACTCCATTGATGCCCCTATTTATCCGAGAAGTGGCTCAGAGGTATCGTTGTCAGTTGCTGCAACACCGCCATATTCGGCATTTAACAACAAGGATTATAAAAATATGCCCGTAGAGGAAAAATACAAATGGATTGAATACCATAAATGGAAGATCAGGACAAATTTTTACATGAATATAATTCAAAACCTTGTATTAAGCACCAGGGTACAATTTGGCTTTTTGGGTACCTATAATCACGATATAGGAGTTACACCCTTTGAACGATTTTTTCTTGGTGGCGATGGATTGTCGGGGTACAACAACCTGGATGGTCGTGAGCTGATAGGTATGCGTGGCTATAGTAATGAATCCATCACGCCAAACTATTATCTGAAAGATAACGTAGGAGGAGTTATCTACAGCAAATATACTTTTGAGGTCAGATATCCTTTTTCGCTTAACCCCAATGCAACCATCTATGCGCTTAGCTTTCTTGAGGCAGGAAACTCGTGGGAAAGTTTTGCTGCTTTTAACCCATACACTGTTTTTCGTTCAGCCGGATTTGGCTTAAGGGTCTTTTTACCAATGTTTGGAATCCTTGGCCTCGACTGGGGCTATGGCTTCGACAAAGTACCCGGAATACCCGATGCTAACAGAGGACATTTCCACTTTTCAATCAACCAATCAATTGATTAATGACTGACCATTAAATTTCTTTTTGGAATATTATTTGATAAAACTCGTGCTAATAATTAAAACTTTAAATTAAAAGCCATGAAAACATTAAAAATCACTATTCGAGTATTGATTATCACAATCACACTTTCGCTTACAGGCTTTACAAATACATTTGCACAAAAGTTTGCCTATGTTGATAGCGATTACATTTTAAAAAGTATTCCCGAATATCAAAATGCTCAAAACGAAATAGATGAGTTATCAAAAACGTGGCAGGCCGAAATAGAAGCGATGTTCACACAAGTTGAACAAATGTACAAAGCCTATCAGGCTGATGCTGTATTGCTCCCTGAAGACCTTAAAAAGAAACGTGAAGATGAGATCATTAAAACCGAACGCGAAGCTAAGGAGCTACAACGCAAACGTTTTGGGCAAGACGGCGACCTGTTCAAAAAAAGACAAGAGTTAATAAAACCCATTCAAGAAAAAATTTTTAATGCTATTGAAGAGATCGCCACTAAGCAAAATTATGCTTTCATTTTTGATAAAGCCAGCGGCCCTACAATCATGTACATTAATGCCCGATATAATATCAGCGATGAAGTCCTCGATCAGATAGGGAGTATTATGGGTGTAAGGAAACAATAAAGGCTTTTTTTAAACAAATTTTATTTTTTTAAATAATCAGAACTTCAACTGAATAGACTACTTTTGCGCCAAACAAAAATTAACTTGAAATAATAAAGTAATAAGATGAACAAAACAGTAAAATTAATTGCATTGGTGGCATTTATAGTATTTGCCTCCATTAACTCTGTACAAGCCCAACAAAAATTTGGTCATGTGAATTTCGCTCAGGTTTACGGGTTAATGCCTGGTCAGGATTCAATAAAAAAGGTGTATGAAACCTATGCCAAAGGACTTCAGAACCAGCTTGCTACGATGCAGGCAGAATTGGAGAGTAAATACACTGATTATCAAGCAAATCAGGCTACGTGGTCAAACATAATCCGTCAGACAAAAGAAAAAGAAATCCAGGATATGCAAATAAGATTAGAAGATTTCAATTCCCAAGCGCAAATTGACCTTAGAAACAAAGAAGACGAATTGACAGCCCCACTTATTGAGAGGGCTCGTAAAGCTGTAGAAGATGTAGCTAAAGAGAATGGTTACACTTATGTATTCAACAGTACTGAAGGCTTGTTGCTTTATGCCACACCAAGCGATGATATAATGTCATTAGTTAAGAAAAAATTGGGATTGAAATAAAAAAAGCCTTCACAAAACGGTTTTTTTTAACTTTATTCATTAAAAACCTTCGATGCAAAAGAGTGAATCATTCTTAAAGTTTCACCTGGCGCTTCTAAAAACCCCATATGCCCTACATCAGCCAATACCAACACTTCCGAGTGCCTTGGTAGTATAGCCTGAGCAAGCACATTTTGAACGGGAATCCTTGAATCTTCTTTACCTGCAATAAAAAGTACAGGAATATTTATGTTGAGCAATAAATCCAACTTACCGGTACGCTCTTTCATTCCGTAAAGCGCAGCAACAATTCCTTGAGCGCTGGTTTTGTCGGCAATATTCCAAAGCATTTCAATTTCATCATGTAACTTTACTACATTGATCTCGGCAAATAAATCGGGGATAAATTGTTTAACAAACCCTTTTTTATTTAACTTGACAATAGCAATATTCCGGCGGCGGTTTTCTTTCGACTCTTCGGTATCGGCAGCGGCATGGGAATGAAAAAGCACTATACCTTTGAGCATTTCAGGATATTGCTTGGCATATTCAAGGGTAACGTATCCACCCATCGAATGGCCTATCATAAGGCATTTCTTTACATTAAGATGATCAAGTACTGTTTTTACAGCTTCTGCCATCAACTCCATCGTATGTACTTTGTCTATTGTGGGCGTTTTACCATGCCCCGGTAGATCAACACGAATTACTTTAAACGTTTCCTTTAGCTGGCTGGCAAAGTAATTCCATGCCATGGACGATCCCATAAATCCATGTAAAATTACCAGTGGATATCCATCGCCATCTAATTTGTAATAAATAGCTTTGTTTTTAAAAGCAATTTTCTTCATTTTTTTATTAATTTTCTTTATCTC
The DNA here is from genome assembly GCA_012516825.1 of Lentimicrobium sp. Taxonomy (GTDB): domain Bacteria; phylum Bacteroidota; class Bacteroidia; order Bacteroidales; family 4484-276; genus RZYY01. The sequence goes on from JAAYWF010000182.1 coordinate 11,675, forward strand.
TTGACATCAAGGATTCAATTATTTCGGGTTTTATTGGAATATCTGCTGAAAGGTTAACTGGGCCATTTTCAGTTATTAAAATATTATTTTCAAGCCTGATTCCAATCGCTTCACTCCTTATATAAATTCCCGGTTCACATGTTAATATCATTCCCGGTTTAAAAGGTTCGTACTTACATATCACATCATGTACATCCAGTCCTAAATGATGAGCTGTGCCATGCATAAAATATTTTTTAAACAAAGGATTGTCCGGGTCTTGTTTTTTTACCTCCTCCTCATTCAAAAGGCCAATTTTTATTATCTCTCTTTCCATTTCATTATTTACAAAGGTATTATATTTTTCCATAGTGTTTCCAACTATCATTTGTTTGATAGCACGTTGTTGTACCTTTAATACCAAGTCGTATAACTGTCGTTGGCGCGGTTTAAATTTCCCATTTACAGGTATTGTTCTCGTAATATCGGCAGCATAGTTAGCATATTCAGCGCCAAAATCAATAAGTAATAACTGGCCATCGTCAATAATATCATTATTATCATTATAGTGAAGTACGCATGCATTTTTTCCGGCTGCAATAATTGGGGGGAATGCACTTCCAGTAGAACGGTTTATAAGAAACTCATGCTCCATTTCGGCTTGAATTTCAAATTCATGCACTCCCGGTCCGACAAATTTTAAAATTCTATAAAAAGACTTATTGGTTATCTCAATAGCTTTTCGAATTAAGTTAATCTCTGTTTCAGATTTAACCATCCTAAGCTTTGTTAAGAGCGGGGCGGCTCGTTCGTAATTATGAGCCGGATATTGATATTGTAATTGGCGGGCAAACCTATGATCGCGTGAATCAATTTCTGTAGAGAATTTGGGATACTCATAGATATTTAGATAAACATGGTCGCTCCAGATGATCAGGTCGCGCAGAGTAAGTTCCAAATCGGATAACCATTTCACATTAGCAATCCCGGAAATTTGCATTGCTTTTTCTCTTGTAAGCCTGTCACCATCTCTGATAGCGGTTTGTTTGTCAGTTTCAACAAGAAATAGTATTTGTCTTAGTTTAATATCAGGATGGTTGGGTGCGATTACTAAAACCGACTTCTCCTGATTAATTCCAGTGAGATAAAAAAAATCGGAATTTTGCCGATAAACATATGCTTGATCTCCGGAACGTATGAACTCATCATTTGAATTAAAAATAGCTACCGATGATGGCTTCATCAATTTGCCAAACCTTTCACGATTGGCTTCAAAAAATGATTTATCAATGGGTTGGTACCTCATATCTTACTTATTATAATTTAAAAGAATTATAAATTACTAATGAAAAACATTTTGTTTGAAAAAGTAAAAGCTTTTAGGTATAAATTTGTCCAATTACACTTACAAAAAAGCCTTTTTCTATAAATATTTAAAAACCAAAAATAATAAACTTATGGGTAATTCTACATTTCATTTAGCCTCAATCACCAAAAAAGTCATAATGGCTCTTGTGGGATTGTTTTTGGTTATGTTTCTGCTCGTGCATTTAGGTTTAAATTTTACAGTTTTAATTTTGGAAGGTGATCGTGAGATTTTTAATAAAGCTGCCCACTTTATGGGTACTAACCTAATTGTTAAAATAGTCGAGGTGGGTCTTTTCGGATTTTTAATTGTTCATATAATAGTTGGTATAGTGCTTCAACTGCAAAACTGGGGCGCTAGGCCAAAAAGATACAAGAAAAGAGCCACTACACAACTATCGTTTTTTTCGCGATACATGATTCATACCGGAGCATTGATTTTCATTTTCCTGATAATCCATTTCAGTGATTTTTATTTTAAAGCAAAATTTACCGATTTAGTGCCATTAATTACTTATGATGGAAAAGAATATCATGATTTGGGCCTGTTAACCCTTCAAAAATTCAAAATGGGAGGCTTTGTCATTGGTTATATCATTGCATTTATTTTATTGGGATTTCATCTCAACCACGCTTTCCAATCCGCATTTCAATCAATGGGTTGGAATCATTCCCGATATATGCCATTTATCAAAAAAGTAGGGCTTGTGATCTCTATCCTTATCCCTCTTGGATTTACCATTATTCCTTTGGTAATTTATTTTTCTGAAGCTTATTCTGTTTAAAATGAAAATATTAATAATATTATGATAAAATTTGACGCAAAAATTCCTGAAGGTCCATTAACTGAAAAGTGGAGTATCCACAAAAGAAGTGTAAAGTTAGTGAACCCGGCTAATAAGACAAAATTAGATATTATCCTTGTAGGTACTGGATTGGCAGGTGCGGCGGCAGCATCTTCGCTTGGCGAGTTAGGTTATAATGTGAAAGCTTTTTGTTTTCAAGATACTCCCCGACGTGCACATTCAGTAGCAGCTCAAGGCGGTATCAATGCTGCTAAGAACTATCGTAATGATGGCGACAGTGTTTACAGGCTATTTTATGATGTTATCAAAGGTGGCGACTTTCGTGCCCGTGAAGCCAATGTATATCGAGCTGCTGAGGTTAGCAACCAAACCATTGATCAGTTGGTAGCAGCCGGCGTACCATTTGCTCGTGAATACAGTGGATATTTAGATAATCGTTCGTTTGGCGGAGTACAGGTATCACGCACCTTTTATGCTAAAGGGCAAACCGGCCAACAGTGTTTGCTTGGCGCATATTCAGGAATGATGAGGCAAGTTGCAAAAGGTAAAGTAACCATGTATTCGCGCCGCGACATGCTCGATCTTGTAGTTATTGACGGGAAAGCACGTGGTATTATCACTCGCAATCTTGTTACCGGAGAAATAGAGCGACATGCAGGTCACTGTGTAGTGTTGGCAACAGGCGGTTACGGCACTATATACTATCTGTCAACTCTTGCGGTAGGATCAAACGTCTCGGCAGCATGGGCAGCACATAAAAAAGGAGCGCTCTTTGCCAATCCTAGTTTTATACAAATACATCCCACCAGCATTCCGCAGTTGAACGACTATCAGGCTAAGCTTACACTTATGTCCGAATCATTGAGAAACGACGGCCGTATATGGGTTCCAAAGAAAAAAGGCGACGCCAGGGCTGCCAATGATATTCCCGAAGACGAACGCGACTATTATCTTGAACGTCGTTATCCGGCATTCGGAAACCTCGTTCCGCGCGATGTTGCTTCGCGGGCAGCAAAAGAGCGCTGCGATGCAGGATACGGAGTTGGGAAAACCGGCTTATCAGTATATCTCGATTTTAAAGACGCAATAAAAAAGCAAGGAAAAAAAGCTATTGAAAACAAATATGGGAATCTCTTTGAGTTGTATTATAAAATAACTGGCGACAATCCGTATGAGGTACCTATGCGTATTTATCCTGCCGGGCATTACACAATGGGCGGCCTTTGGGTTGACTATAACTTGATGACCACCATCGAAGGGTTATATGCAATAGGCGAAGCCAACTTCTCCGATCATGGAGCCAACAGATTGGGGGCTGGCTCACTGATGCAATGCTCCGGCGAGGGCTATTTTATCCTGCCGGTTACCATTGGTGATTATCTTGCTGATGAGATTAAAACCCCGCGAATATCAACCGACCATCCCGAATTTGAAAAGGCGGAAAAAGAAGTTAAAGAGAAGATAGATAAGTTAATGGCTATCAATGGAAAGCAGACGCCTACTACTTTTCACAAAAGGCTTGGTAAAATCATGTGGGACTATTGCGGAATGGCTAGAAATGAAAAAGGTTTGCAGAAAGCAATGATCATGGTACAAGAGCTTGAAGAAGAATTTTGGAAAGACCTCAAAGTGTCAGATAGTGCAAAAGAATTGAATCAGGAATTAGAAAAAGCAGGTCATGTAGTTGATTTCTTCGGTATAGCTAAACTTATGATTCAAGATGCGTTAAACCGCAAGGAATCGTGCGGCGCTCATTTTCGCGAAGAGAGCCAAACTCCTGATGGCGAAGCAAAACGTATTCACTCCGAATATAGTTATGTAGCAATTTGGGAATATTTAGGCGAAGATAAGCCTCACACTCTACACAAAGAACCTTTAGTTTTCGAAAATGTGGAGTTAAAAGAGAGAAGTTATAAATAATCACGCATTTAACACCCTAATGATATGAATATTACACTTGAAATATGGCGGCAAAAAGATGCCAAAAGCAAAGGAAAATTTGTCATTTATAAACTTAACGATGTTTCTGAAGAGATGTCGTTCTTAGAAATGCTCGATTTTCTAAATAATACCCTTATTTCAAAAGGAGAGAGCCCTGTAGCTTTTGATCACGATTGTCGGGAGGGTATTTGTGGAAGTTGCGGTCTTTATATTAATGGCTGGGCACATGGGCCGGCGCACCTGACTACCACTTGTGAATTGCGTATGACCAAGTTTAAAGATGGTGATAAAATAACCATAGAACCTTGGCGATCAAAAGCATTTCCAGTAATTAAAGACCTTATCGTTGACCGTTCAGTTTTTGATAAGATAATGCAGGCAGGTGGTTTTATCTCTGCTAACTCAGGCGCTGCCCCCGAGGCTAACTCTATCCCAATACCTAAAGATAATGCCGATGCTGCATTCGATGCTGCGGTATGTATAGGATGTGGCGCTTGTGTAGCTGCTTGTAAAAATTCCTCTGCAATGCTCTTTGTTTCAGCAAAAATTTCACAGTTCGCCTTATTGCCGCAAGGTAAAACGGAAGCCAAAGAGCGCGCCCGTAAAATGGTTGCCAAGATGGATGAAGTGGGTTTTGGAAATTGTACCAATACCGGCTCTTGTGAAACACGTTGCCCAAAAGGCCTTAAATTGACGCATATTGCAAAAATGAACCGTGAGTTTATTACAGCAAAGATCGTTGCGGAAAAATCAACCTAACAAACGCTACATTTTTTAGCTTTTATAATTTTCAAAATCTATAAGTCTAAAAGGCCAAGGGGATTTTTATAAATAGTTTTTGAGAAAAACCCAATTAACTTGAACATTGAACTTTTTATAGCGCAAGGCATATTATCAAAGGATAAAAGTAATTTCTCTTTTCCTGTAATAAAACTTTCTATTGTCAGTGTAGCGCTTGGGCTAGCTATTATGATTATAGCGGTAGCTGTTACTTCGGGTTTTAAAAATACAATAGCAGACAAAGTCATTGGTTTTGGCTCACATTTACAAATAACCAGTTTCAACTTAAATCGTTCTTACGAAACCGAACCAGTGTTAATAAATCAGCCTTTTTATCCTGGTTTAAAAGATAGCGCAGGTATTCGTCATATACAAGTTTTTGCAGCAAAATCAGGGTTAATAAAAACTGAAAATCAAATACACGGTGTTGTATTAAAGGGTATTTGGACAGATTTTGACTGGTCATTTTTTCAAGATAAAATTATCGAAGGTAATCGCCTTAACATTGATGAAAAGCAACAAACTGACGATGTGTTGATTTCAAAAAAGATAATGAATACTCTACAACTTAACCTTGGGGATGCTATAAGAGTTTATTTTGTCAATCCTGAAGAAATGACTCCTCGTGGTCGTAAATTTAATATTGCAGGTGTTTACGAAACAGGGCTTGAAGAATTCGACGATCTTTATCTTATCGGCGATATTCGTCATGTACAACGTCTTAACAATTGGGGAAATGACGAAGTCAGCGGGTTTGAAGTCTTTGTAAGCAATTTTCGCGATATTGACCGCCTCACCGATATGGTTTATCATTCAATAGGGTATGACCTTAATGCTACCTCCATCAAGGATATCTATCCTCAAATATTCGAATGGCTCGACCTACAGGATATGAATGTAATAATCATCCTAACGCTTATGATAGTTGTGGCAGCTATCAATATGATATCTACATTGCTTATTCTTATTTTGGAAAAAACCAACATGATTGGAGTGCTAAAAGCTTTAGGCGCAAACAACCGGTCGGTAAGAAAAATATTTCTTTACAATGCGGCTTTCATCATTGTTCGTGGGCTTTTTATCGGCAATTTGTTGGGTATTTCCATCGCACTATTACAAAAACATTTTCACTTGATAAAGTTAAATCAGGAATCGTATTATGTATCTTCAGTGCCAATTCAGTTGGATTTTCTTCCTATTGTACTGCTCAATGTTGGCACGTTAGTTATCTGTCTTTTATTTATGCTGATACCTTCGCATGTTATTGCCCGCATCAGTCCAGTGAAAGCAATAAGGTGGGATTAACCAATTTGTTCTATTTGCTTTTTCTCCAAATTTGCGGCAAAAAGTGTTTTTTGTTGATTAATGAATTTTCGCGCCTGATTATCCCATGTTTTACAGATTTTACCTCTTCCACTGTATAAAACATATTGGGATTAAATGTATTAATGATTTTTACCAGCTCTTTTAGTTGTTTTCGGGGAATGATGAGAAATATTATTTTCACTGCTCCTCTACTCCCATCAGCATCAATAAGGGTTAAACCAAAATTGTTTTCTCTCAGATTGTTAATAAGATCGGTACTATCAATGTTAGGTACAAGGCGAACAATTACGGTTCCTAACGAAAGTTTTTCTTCAAGTATTATTCCAATATAATTTCCAGCAGCGAAACCGGCGCCGTAAGCAACGTAATAAAGGGCATTGTCCATTCGCTTTAATATTTGACTTACTGCAACCAACCAAATGATCACCTCAAAAAAGCCAAGTACTGGCGCATAAAATTTGTACCCTTTCGAGAGAAAAATTAATCTTAACGTGCCAATACTCTGATCAGCAATACGTGAGAGAAAAATTAGTAGCGGTAAAATGATCCAGGCAAAAACCCATGAATCAACATGTAAAATATCTAAGCTCATACTTTCAGTCAATTTTAATGTGGTTAATAAAATATTTGAAGCTGAATGCTTTGTAAAAAGACATTGTAATTATTAATTGATTTTGTTTTTATTTTTTCAAATGTAACCCGCACTCTTTCATCTCTGGATTTTCCCACCACCACCTTCCTGCACGTACATCTTCGCTTGGTTTAATAGCTTTGGTACATGGCTGGCAACCAATACTGGCAAATCCTTTATCATGAAGGGCGTTGTATGGTATATTCTTCTTACGTATATAATTCCAAACCTTATCTTCATCCCATTCAACTAATGGGTTGAGTTTTAATAAATTATTTAATTTATCCCATTCTAACATCTGCATGTTAGTACGTGTTACGGATTGACTTCGTCTTAGGCCGGTGATCCAGATTTCTAAGCCTTGCAATGCTCTTTTGAGGGGAATGGTTTTTCGTATTTGACAACAAAGGAGACGATTCTCAATGCTTTCATAAAATAGATTAATCCCCTTTTCGACAACCATTTTTTCAACCTGATCCCGTTCAGGAAAATAGACCTCTATATTAATTTTATAACGTGTGTTGGTTTTTTCGATAAGATCGTAAGTTTCGGGGAATATCCGGCCAGTATCTAATGTGAAAATACGTGCTGAAGGATCAATACCAACGATCATCTCTGTTAATATCTGATCCTCAGCCCCCATGCTTGAAGCAAATCCGATTTTTCCTTTATAAGTCTTCAAGAAGTATTTCAAAACTTCTATCGGTTCGGAATCTGCAAATTGCCGGTTTATTTTTTCAATAAAATCACTTTCCATATTCGTTCTCAGGTTTTAAGTTTAAAGATATCCGCAAATTTATTGCAATAATTTGAACCATCTCTCCATCTCTTAAAAGAGATATAGCTAAAAATAGTCAAAAGAGTTTGAGAATATTATTTTTGAAATGCTTCAGCTCCTCCAATGATTTCAATAAGTTCATTGGTAATAGCCGATTGTCGAGCTTTGTTGTAGGAGAGTTTAAGTTCGCTGAGCAGTTCAGTGGCATTATCGGTAGCCTTGTGCATTGCAATCATTCGGGCGCCATGCTCAGAGGCTGACGAGTCGGCAAGTATTTCATAAATTTTTAGATTTAACCATTTAGGGATCAGCGCTTCGAGTACCTTATCGAGGGAAGGCTCATAAATGTAATCAAAATCATCCTGAGGTTTCACAGGTTTATCATCAGCAGGATTTTCAAACGGTAAAAGCTGAAAAATAGTTATCACCTGTACGGCGGCATTTTTAAAATGATGATAGATCACTTCAACACGATCGTACTTTTTTGTATTAAAGTCCGTCATCAATGTTGCGGCTAAATTATTAACAGTTGAA
>JAAYWF010000023.1 GCA_012516825.1 Lentimicrobium sp.
TCTTCTCCTGTTAAGAAATATATTGGATAAAATATTTTTCTATTGATGTCGCCGATTATTTGCTCGTAGCTCATAAAAGAGGTTTAAAATCTCAGGTGTTTAACTGTCTGGCGGTTTTCGATCAGTTGTTTCAGGGATTCTATTCCGATATTAAGATGTGTTTCAACATATTTTTCCGTTACCATATTATCACTCATTTCAGTTTTTACGCCTTCGGAGATCATTGGCTGGTCAGATACTAATAGCAAGGCGCCTGTTGGTATCTGATTGGCAAATCCTGCAATAAATATGGTGGCTGTCTCCATATCAATAGCCATTGAGCGGGTTGTGCGCAGATATTTTTTAAATTTATCATCATGTTCCCAAACTCTGCGGTTTGTTGTGTACACCGTACCTGTCCAGTAGTCTAATCCGTATTCGCGTATTGTTGTCGAAATTGCTTTTTGCAGGCTAAATGCCGGTAATGCCGGAATTTCGGCCGGAAAGTAGTCGTTGGAGGTGCCGTCGCCACGGATTGCTGCAATAGGAAGGATCAGATCGCCCAACTGATTTTTCTTTTTCAAACCTCCACATTTACCTAAAAAAAGAGCAGCTTTAGGCTTGATAGCGCTGAGTAGATCCATAATTATTGCAGCATTAGGACTTCCCATGCCAAATTTTATCATCGTAATATCCCCGACTGTCAAACTGGGCATCGGACGATCAAGCCCGATTATTTCAACACCGTTCCACTGGGCAAACAGTTCAAGGTATTTATTGAAGTTTACCAACAAAATATATTTTCCGAAATCCTCAAGAGGTATGCCGGTATAACGTGGTAACCAGTTATGTACTATATCTTTTTTTGTTTTCATCGAAAAAATATTTTCTGCAAAAATAGTTGAAATGGCTGAATGACTAACTTTGATGCCAGATTAATAAAATGAACAGACTTAATTTACCGGCTTTTGATTATCGTTGTCGCACAAGAGATGGGAGAGAGGAGATTTTTGATCCGGTGCGTCGAAAATATGTTGCACTAACTCCAGAGGAGTGGGTGAGGCAACATTTTATTAATTTTTTGATAACCGAAAAAGCAACCCCTCTACCATTGATAGCTGTCGAGCAAATGATTGTTTACAATACTATGCAAAGACGATGCGACATTATTGTTTATTCTCGAAAGGGTACTCCAAGATTAATAGTAGAATGCAAAGCCTCTTCAATAGAAATTAATCAAAAAGCTTTTGAACAGATAGCTAGATATAATCTCGTTCTGAAGGTTCCATATCTTGTTGTAACCAATGGCTTGACTCATATATGCTGTAAAATTAGCTTTGAACAGTCAAACTATGTTTTTCTTAAAGAAATACCCTCTTTTGATCAGTTAACATTGTAATAATTCTGAACTAATCAATAGAAATAGCTATAGGCTAAATTATTGACTTTCAAAAGCCAATACTGTTTAGCATTTATTCAGTGTAATCTTTATTGTGGTGATTACAGATACTTGATCTGGCTTTAATCTTCTATTGCAGCAACTCCTGGTAATGTTTTGCCTTCGATGAATTCGAGCATTGCTCCCCCGCCTGTTGATACATAGCTAACTTTTGTGGCGAGGTTGAATTTATTGATAGCTGCAACAGAATCGCCGCCACCAATTAGTGAAAACGCCCCTTTGGATGTTGAATCAGCTATTGCAAGAGCAATTTTTTTGGTTCCATTTGCGAAATTTGACATCTCAAATACTCCCATTGGACCGTTCCAAAGTATTGTTTTGCTATTTTTTATAGTTTTTTCAAAAGCAGTTATCGTTTGCTCGCCAATATCAAGTCCCATCCATCCGTCAGGAATTTTATTGGCTTGGCAGCTTTTGCGGTTGGCTTCATTGTCAAACTTATCTGCAATTATTGAATCAGTAGGTATCAGCATGTTTACCCCTTTTTCTTTGGCATCAATAATTGCTTTTCTTGCTGTTTCAATAAGGTCATCTTCCACAAGCGAATTGCCAATTTGCCCGCCCATTGCTTTGATAAAGGTAAACATCATTCCGCCGCCAATGATAAGGTTATCTACCTTATCAAGTAAGTTGTTGATAATTTCAATTTTACCTGATACTTTTGCTCCGCCAAGAATAGCTGTAAAAGGTCTGGAAGGCTCTTTCATCACTTTATTAATGCTTGCAAGCTCACCTGCCATAACATATCCAAAATACTTGTCCTTCGGGAAGAATTGTGCAATAACTGCTGTGGATGCATGTGCTCGATGTGCAGTACCAAAAGCATCGTTTATGTAAACATCGGCAAGACGTGCAAGTTTATGTGCGAAAGCTTCATCTCCTTTTTCCTCTTCTTTATAGAATCTAAGATTTTCGAGCAGAAGCACCTCCCCGCTTTTCATGGATGCAGCTATCCTAACGGCTTCTTCACCAATGCAATCGTCAGCAAACTTAACTTTTAGGCCTAATTTTTTATCCAACACTGGTAATAAGTGTTTTAAAGAATATTTTTCTTCCGGACCAGATTTTGGTCTTCCAAGATGCGACATAAGGATCACTATACCGCCGTCATTGAGGATCTTTTTAACAGTTGGGATGGCAGCGTCAATACGAGTAGTATCTGTAACTTCAAA
>JAAYWF010000183.1 GCA_012516825.1 Lentimicrobium sp.
CTGAAATGTCATTACACTTGGAGTTAAACTCTTTAAATCTGTTTATGAAAACCGGGTTGGCTGGGTCGGATATGTTAAAGATATAAATTCCTTTAGTGTCTTGATCCTCAAAAGGCATGTAGTCAATTACATATAGATAATCACCTACTACATCAATGGATTGTGCAAAACAATATTCATCCCCTGGTATAGCGCCATTATACCATCCAAGCACGTGAGCAGCTAAAACGGGGGATTCGGGATTGGAGAAATTAATTACTCTTACGCCATCCCACCAACAGGCAATAAAAGCATAATTGTCTTTAAGGTCCACTTTGTATGTCATGGCTGGTGATACATAATGCCCCATTTTTTTGGGGCTTGTAGGGTCAGAGATGTCCATTATATTTACCTTGTTGTTACCTCCTGCGCTATATGGGATATAGACAGCGTAATCGCTATTAGTTGCTACGAAAGCGCCCAATGTTTCATTAAAACCAACCTGCACAGGGTTTGATTTATCGCTCAAGTCGAAGACGCGGAAACCATTGCTTCCGGTGTATCCGTAATTACCTTTTAAGAAAACGTTGTGTACCCATCCAGGAAGTGATATAGTGCTTTTTAGTTGTGGAGAATTAATATCGGTAACATCTATTACCTTACACTCGCTTCCGGCTGAGATTAAAGTTAAAGAACCGTTTGTTGCAACATGTTCGGTGTAACAAACAAATGATGACTTTTCCTGAGGATTTGTCGGGTCGGAAACATCAATTATCTTTAAACCGCCGTTGGGTTCATTTGCAGCGCTTGTAATATAGGCATAATCGCCATTTACGCTGATTTTGGCAGGATTGCCACTGATAGCTATTTGTCCAAGCAATTGGGGAGTGGCTGGATTACTTACATCCCATATCTTTAATCCTGAAGTGCTTGATAATTGATAGAACTTACCATTTTCAGCATATACCCCTGCGGAAGCGCCAGCTATAACGCCTGCCATTACTAAGTTGGAGGGGTCTGAAACATCTACAATCCTGCAGGCATTTCCTGCAGCGCAAAACATTAAATCACCATCTTTTGCAGAATTCCAAACAAGGCTACTGGATGGTATGGGGTAGTGGCCAATCAAGTTAATATCTTCCAAATTTTCGATATCATATATGTAAATTCCGGCGGCTACTGTCATAACATAAACAATATTGCCTTCAGCAAATACGCCGCCTCTTGGATAGCTTTCAGTAGGGATACGCGCCAGCCTGAAGGGGTGTTGCATATCATTCAGATCCCAGATTTCGACACCAGAGAAATAAGCTCCAAGATAAAGTCTGTTGGTTTCAGTATCGAAGAAGGCGCAATCAACCAAAGAACGGCTTCTTACTTCTGAAATGGTTTCAGGTTGTTCCGGATCACTTAAATCGAGTACTATCATAGTGCCGCCGGAGCCAAGCATAAAAATATTGTCAATACCGGAATAGATCAAAGAGTAGTTAATACCGGAAGGCCAGTTGCCAAGAAAACTCATATTGAGGGAGTCGTAATCAATGAGGGCACGCATCTGGTAATGTCCGTTGTTGATCATGTGCTGCAATGAGTATCCGGCTTGATTTTTATAAACAACCTGTTTTTCAGCGCCGCCAAATTTGCCTGCCTCTGGCACGTTTTGGCTTTGTGCATGTGAAAAGCCGCTTACTAAAACTAAAAGAAGAATCCAAGTAAATTTTTTCATGTTACCATTTATTTTTATGATTGATGGGCGCAAAATTAATCAGATAATTTGATTTTGTAAAATAATATTTTGAGTCCACTCCGAAAAGCAAATTTAGCAACGAACACTTTAACTGTGTTCAGTTCAGCAACCAAACACGAATAGAAGTTTATAAATCATTGAAATTCTAAAGTTTATTCAAGTGGTATAGAATCGGATGTTTTAAAAACTCCGTTTTTGGAGCAAGCTCAACTATTATTTTTTTACTTCAATCCATTTTCCTTTTTCTATAGCATAAATTGAGCGTTCGTACATTGCTTCACATTTAACGGCAGGCATATAATATTTTCCTTCGTATGAGGCATTTAGCTCGATCCTGTAGATAACTGTTTTTCCGGCAGGCAGGTCGAAAAAGGTATCTACTCTGTCGTCCCGAATATCTCTAAAAGTATATTTGCTCTCCATTACTACAACTTCCGTATTTTGAAACCGTCTATTCAAAATTTCCCATCCGGAAGGTACGGCAAAATTAAGCGCCATATTTTTATAGTCGCCTCCCGTACCTGGGTGTGTAATACTTATTTCTGCAGTGAAATCATCTCCTTGTTTTATACTACCAACATTAATTAAGCGCCCGTCAGTTGATAAAAAGCGTGTCTGCATTCGTAGGTTGGAAGCCGTTGTTTGTTCTGTACTGTATGGCGACTGGCCGGTAACCGAAATTGTTGTTATTAAATCTCCTTTTCCTTTGTTTTGGATGGTTATACTACTTGGATTGTCAAATTTTCCCAAGTCCTTTTCATAAACCGGTGAAGTGGAGTTCAGACTTTCCTTTTTGTTATTTACGGTTAAATCGAAATTCAGATTGGCCTCTGAACCGGTTAGCTTAGCATATCTTGAAAGAGCATAAAGGCAAAATGCTGCGGTTTGCGTTGAAGCATTTTCGGCATTGTATTGCCGTGCCATTCGATTAAGTTGGTTAAAGGCCTCTTGCTTTTTATTCATCAGCGTCATCGTTTCCACTATCATTGCTTGATCGCGTAACGATGAACCAAAATTTTCATCCATAAAATAGTGTTCGGTGGTTTGCAACTTATCAGTTTGTTTTATCAACTTCTCGGCTGTTTCCGGTCTTCCTGCCAGATAATATGCTGCAGCAAGCCTCCATGCTGCCTCCTTTGTAATATTGTTAGTTTCATTTAATCTGTTCATGGCGCTGAAGACCGGTTTTCCGGCTAATGCCAGTACATAAAGCCGGTATGCTTGGGTGTTAATATCGTGTTTATTCTCTTGTTCCGCCGCACTATTATACTGCATGGCTAAGCGTGATTGTGCTTCAAGCCAGGAACTTTTCAGATTGGCAGGCAACGAGTAGCCCTTTTGTTCGGCAAGAAACATGAAATGACCCGCATACACTTCGCTCCATGTGGAAGAGGTGGCGCTGCCCGGCCAGTATGAAAGCCGGCCGCCGCCTTTGTTGTAACCTGTTAAAGCCTTTAAAGTCGCTCTGATGTTTCGGTCGGTTGTTACCTTTTGGTTATCGCTGAGTTCGATAAGATCCGAAAGATATAGTTGTGCAAAACTTGAGGAAACAATCTGTTCCAAACAGCCATAAGGATAGTTGATCAGGAATTGAAGGCTCTTTTCAATTTCAAATGACGGAAGGCTGGAAATGTTCAATTTTACTGAATTGGTTTGCGGCAAACCATGTGGTGTGATATCTATTTTCTGTTGAGCTCCCTCCTGTATGATATGGCTTTCGGAGATTGTGGTATATGGATTTGGATGCTTTACCTCAATCTCAACCGAGGCTGTAGCTTTTTCCGATCCAGATGTTGCCTCAAGGCTTACAGAGCTATACCCTTCTGACCCATCAGCTTTTAGGCTGAAATAAACCATTTTCTCGCCAATATCACTGAAATCTGCTTCTTGATAAGTATTACCTAACGGGATCAGATGCCCGTCGGTCTTAATTTTGACCGCTACTTTTTTAACTTTGTTACTCATCGAGAAAACACTGACCGGCATTATAACCTCCTCATCAGGGCTTAATTTCCTTGGCAGTGTGGGTAAAAGCATTATAGGTTGTTTAACGTTAACATTTTTCTCGCTTGCTCCCCATGAGCCATTTTTACCGGCAATTACCATAATCCGTACTTCACCGATGTAATTAGGTATCGTAAACTGGTGTAAACCTTGTTTTCCAGCTTTCAAGGTGAATGGGCCGGAGAATATTACTACAGGTTTAAAGCGGTTTGCCTTTTTTTCACCGGCTCTGGCAAGTTCATCATCACCACCGATAGCGAGTACTTTTTGTAATTCTCCACCGTAAGCGCCCATCACTTGGTCGAACATATCCCATGTTTTTACTCCAAGTGCTTCGCGGGCAAAGAAGCTGCTCCACGGGTCGGGGGTTTTAAAACGCGTAAGCCCCAATAACCCTTCATCAACAATGGCAAGGGTATATGTCATGGCCTTCCCGCTTTTTTCCGATACTTTAATTGTAAAAGGTGCCTCAGGTCGGATCTCTTTTTCCACGCTTATTTCAGGTGTAAGGCGTGTTTGAGGTTCTTCGACCATTACCGGAATCACGCCATATAAACGTATTGGTAAATCATTGACTGTGCTGCCATGAGGTTGGATAAGGGTAATGCTAACAAAGAAGTTAGGAGTCATTTCAGGGGTGATCCTGATATCGAAACTTGTCTTATCTTTTTTACACTCCTGCCACCACTGTTTTATTATTCCGCTACTTGTTTCAAGACTTATCATTGCATTGGCGCCTTCGGTTGAAGGAAAGGTAACAGTAGCGTTCTCACCTGTCGTATATTTTTCTTTGTCAGTCGTAAAAGAGAGCATTGTAGCTGCTGCCGGATGTTTTCTTCCCGAACGGTTGAACGAGTTTGGCCAATCAACAAAGACGATTTTTCCTGTAGAATGCCGATTGTTTGTATTTACTACCTGTACAAAGTATTGCCCCCATTCGGGGTATTCAATTTTGAAATGTTGGCGTGCTTTTCCTTGCGTTGTATAAAACGTTTTATGTTCAATCAGCTCAGTGCCTTGTCCGTTTACCCAACTCGCAATGTTGTCGTTGGTAGAACTCCACCACCACCGCCATGATAATTTGTAAATATTTAGTTCGAGGTTATCTTGCGAAACAGCATTACCCTTATGATCAATTGTAACCACCTCTACAGCTATATCCTTATCAGTTTCAAGCACATCCTCTATTCCATCTGCGCCTGTGATGTTAATGCCCGTATAGACATCAAACGGAGAAAATGGAATTTCAAAAACATCCGTACTGAAATCGCCGCCATATTCAAAAACTCTGGTAGTAAACACTGCATTTAACATTCCTGGGGAGTGGATGTTACTCATAGATTGAAGGCTTATTGGCGCCTCGCCATTTGAGTCAAGAGGTGCATCAAAAATTATGTTTTCAATCGGATTGAATGTCTTAGTCGGATCGGTGAATTGATATTTATCATGACCTTTAAATGTGTATTGTATTGGACAAAGTTTCAGGTTTACCGTAGCTTTTAAATTAGAAGCAGCCGTTCCGTTTAACCAGCTCGATTTCAGAAACCCTGGTTTGTGTAGGCTATTAGTGGTTAGCACTTTATCATCAAAACGGATGTCCATTTTTAATCTGTTAGGCTTTACATTCTCAATGTTGATCCTCTTTTCGAAGATGGCCCCGCCAACACTAATTTTTATCAGCCACTTTCCTGTTGGTGCATCGGGTTTTGTTGGTGTAATAAAGGTGTAGAAATTGTCAACTCCTTCGGTTTTAATCTGCTTTTTATAGAGATTGCCACGAGAGTCGAAAAGCTCGAATAGTACGGGATGATTATTCGGGAGCTTTTGCAAGCGGTCATCCATCAGAAAGGTAATAAAGAGTGTGTCGCCAGGCCTCCAAACGCCTCTTTCTTCATAGATAAATCCCTTTATCCCTTTTTGAATCTCTTTGCCCGAAACATCAAAATTGCTTAACGAGAGTGAAGACCCGTTATCTACTTTTAACCATGATTTTTGATTCTGATAACTGGCAGAGATAAGGTAAGGACTACTTGTCAGCTCTATCTCGGCCATGCCGGAAGCAGAGGTGGATACCTCGCCGATTTTTTGCTGTTGAAAGTTGAAAAATTCTACCAAAGAGCCATCTATTGGTTTGGTGGTGAGTAGATCGGTTATTGCTACCGAAAATTTCAGGTTATCAACTGATTTGGTTAAAATGCCAATGTTGCTGGCCATGATATTGCGGGTGGGAAACCGGTCGTTAATATAGTAAGAATCAGAGCATGGGTCGTCCTGCTCATACCAGTTGTAATTTTCGGGCCAGTAATAGTACCAATAGGACTTCCCATCAAAATAATCCACTTCTTCTTCGGTAATTACCGCTTGTTCAATCTCATTGTCATCTGTTAATTCATTGTTACAGTTAAACAGCGAATAGTTTCTCTTAAATGAAATTTTAACATGGTAAATAGCTTCCGTATCTTTTCGAACCATCTCGGTCAGATCAACGGAAAAGGCATTCCATCTGTTTAGGTTGGTTTTATCATCCTTGTCAAGTCTTACTGTTTCAATGAATACCGGCCTACCAACATAACGTAATTCGCCGGAATTTTCAAGGGTAAATTCCTGAAAATATTGCTTTATGTTGTTTGCGAAAATCTTATAAACAGCTACATCTACCGCTTTTAATCCTACCGCTTTAAAATGCAGGAAAAGATTTTTAGAGTCGGGGATAATATTTCCATTCCCGATGATCTCCACCTGAGGTTTCAATGCATCCATTTGCACAAATAAAGTGATGGGCTTTCCAAGGGTTATTCCTCCGGCGCTTCTGAGCCATTCAGATATTTTTACTACTTGTTCGTCAATCAAAGTTTGATTGGGAAATAGGGTAACTATAGCGCCATAGCGTGAAATGCGTACATCATCGGTACTTTGGAAACCGATTAATCCTGCAATCTCTTGTTTATTGTCAATAGGATCGGAAAAAATTAACTGCAACGACTTGTTCTCATGGCTTACCTCATGGCTTAACAGGATAAAATCGTTTTTGCCAGGGATTACAATATCCAAATCCCCTCTCTTTTTTAATCCAATCTTATCTCCATTCCATGACAAGGTTACTTTAGACCCTATGTCTAACCGCTCGATATCTCTAATAGTGTACGAGAACTTTTTTATCCCTTCGGATTCAATTTGAATATTAAGGTCTTTGTTTTGAGCGGACGCTTTAAGAAGCTTTTCTACCTCTTCCACACTCATTAGGTCAGCAGTAATTATAATTCCTTTGTAAAGGTACTTGTCGGCAATATCTATGGATTCAGGCATCAGATGCCCTTCTAATACAGTGAAATCCTGGGTGATTACTTCAAATCCGAAATTGAATTTTTTTAGTTCCTTAGGTACTTCCATCAGCCTAACAAGGTTGAGGCTCACAGCATATTTGATGCCTTGTTTCAGAGGTTTGTTCGGCTTAAATGAAATGGAATACGAATCTTCGACTGTAGCAGTTCCTGATATTGATGGAACAAAGGTGAATACGTCTGCTGGCAACTCGGCGCCGGGTTGGTAGCTTTCTATTGCTTTGGCAAAAGTAACCTGTACTGCGCTTTGTGAAGATATAATACCGGCAGTATGCCCGACAATTATTTTATCGTAGTCTGCCGGATCGCTCATCTGAAAAGGGGTTGCGCCATGTTTGCAAGATAATAACATTAATAAAACAAATGCTGTTGATAGGAGAGATGATAGTAGTTTCATTTTTAAATAAATATTGAAAAATATTGTAGCGTTTATGATTTCTTATACCGAACTTGATAAATTGTTTTTATGGAACAAAGAAAAATAAAATGTGTAAACCCATCAAATGTATGTGGTAAGTTTTAAATTATCGTGAAGACATTTTTTTAGATAGATCGCCAATAACTAATACTCAAATGAAAACTATTTAAACGGAAACAGGCTACAAGTGATGCTCTTGTAGCCTGTTTTCAAATAAGGTACGATTAATGAAGTATAATTCTAATCCAATATTGAACTATCATTATACCTGAAACCGGTATTATTTTCTGGTTCTTCTATGTTTAAAACCTATGTTAATAACATTCTCCAGCCAATCAAATGTACCATCCGAATAAACAACTGCTAAAGCTGGATAATCATAATAAGATTTGTATTCTATATCGCCTATCTTAGCATTTTTTTCTACCTGAATAAGCTCTAAGTCTATTTGCCCATTAAGATAATCAATATCCCAATCTCCGCTAAATTCGTGTTCATACATATGCGTTTCAATGGCAAAGATATTGATAAAACCTTCAATTTTTAAAGGATTTGGAGTCAGGTTGCCATTAATCTTTTTAATATTTTCCATATCCGAGGTATATTCAATAGTAAGATCGAAACTAAACAATGAGGTGCTATTTTTCTTAAATGATAATTGTGTTTGGAATTTTGTACCGCTACCGTTTAAGGTTGTATTTATATTGTAAGGAGGAACATCTGCACTAACATTGAAGGCTGTTGGGAATCCATTTTCAGTTATTGTTGAGTTATAATTTATTGTTGCCAAAGTTGCTCCATCCACTTTTTCTGTTATTTTACAATTAGTTGGCACCTCCTCTTCATAAGTCTCTGTTACCCATTGCTCAAGCTCCCAATCCCAATATTCCTCCGTATAAAGGACTATTGTAGTCTGTATGTTTGTCATTGCGATTTCGGCATTGTTTTGCATATTCATATATGCTGTTTCGTCAGCGGGAAAATAAAAAATTATCGAAGCATCTGTAGGTTCAACCATTATGAATTCTTCAGAATCAAAATCAAATTCATAGATCCCATACTCTTCAAGCTCGTTAGAAGAGTTTGTTGAATTAGCGGCTTTTAAAGCATTTTTAATTTTTGTCAAATGAATATTTCCAGGTTGCTCTAATAAATTTTTGTATAAATCAAACTCTAAATCAATTCCCAGTAGTTCCAATAGGAAATTTGCCGTTTGAACAGATTCAGTCTGCATAATCTCGACTATTTGATTGTCAAACTGCTGCGAAGCATCATTGAGTTCAATTTTCGCATCTTCAGGAGTCAGCTCTTTTGGAGAGTCTTTTTTGTCTTTTTTGCAGGAAAACATTGTTATCGAAGCAAAAGCTATTAGCATAGCGCTAAAAATAATTCTTGATTTCATGTCGTTTTGATTAATTGTGTAAAAAAAATGTTAATAGTTAAATTAAATAGGTGCAAAAGTAGCATAAACGTTTTTGATTACAGGTTATTTTATCTTTTTTTAAGTAATTTTAATAATTATTAATTCTTTCGACTAATGTTTTCCAATTTACAAATAATTATAAAGTTTTGTTTTCCAATAGTTGCCTTGCTTTTTATCTCGCGCGGGATCTTTTCGACTAAAGAAAATGATAATTCTTTTGTCTTAAATTACTATTGTGTAGATGGGATTGATGAACTTAGGCCGGGCGACATATTTGTCAGGCCAAATTTGAATTTTTTGCCAGGTTCGTCAATCGTTCCAAATGGGAATAATTTTGGCCATGCTGCTATAGTAACAAGTTACTATCGTCACTAAAATCCGGATAGCTTGCTTTCCAATGTTACTGTAACCACAAAACTCATAATTTGCTCAAGGTCTTCTTTTGATCCATCAACGAAATGGGCATAAAGATTTATCCTGTTGCGGCCAGGAATTGTGGCTAAAGTAACATTTGCGACTTCTTGACCATGGAAATTTGTGATCTTCATTTTGGCCATCCTGGTAAAATCCTCCACAAACGACACTTCCGGCATACCTTCAAAAGGATAATCAGAGGTTAAATGAAAGATTATTGGAAAGATCTTAATTCTCAGATCTTTTTTGCCAAAAACCAATGATTGGTGTTCGGCAATACTTACTGCTGTGCTGAGTTCGACTTCCAAAAGCTGTTTCTCGGATTCCGTTATTGAGGCTGTTAACGATAGTTTTGATCTTTTTTTTTCAATAAGTATGAATCCTTCGGCAAGTGTTGGAATATTATCAATAAATGCCGTAGGCGCCTCTTCATATTTTGAAAGTGCGAATAAAGCCTAACGCCGCATCTGACGGTTAAAGACGAAATTGATAATAAGCGAGTCGGAGGTACGGATACGCATTATATTTCCAGAATCGTCCTCCTGATAGTAACCTGCTTGTTTTTCCAACTGAAATACCTACATTTCACAGGTAACAGGATTATAATAAAAGCGCCAGGGCACTGGCGCCGAGTCATTTTCATAGAGTTTTATCAATGCTTTTGTGGCTTTTAATTCAACGATACGTTTTAAAATAGTGTTTAACCCGTGATCGGCGGCTACTAAATGTTGACGTGATTTTTCTACTTTTGTCGAAAATAAATCAATTATGCTTTCGGATGATACCTATAAAACGGTAACAAAAAGGTCGCAAGGGCTGTATAAAGATAAGGGAAGTAGGTTTATCTCTTTTGCTATTCCAGTAAAAAGTGAGGAGGAGATCAGGACAGAGTTGGAGCTGTTGCGAAATCAGTATCACGATGCCCGTCATCAATGTTATGCATGGATTTTAGGATACAACAAGGAAACTTATCGTTATAACGACGATGGCGAGCCGTCAGGAACAGCCGGGAAGCCAATTTATGGTCAATTGCTATCCAATGATCTGACAAATACCGTGATAGTGGTAATACGTTATTTCGGCGGGATTAAGTTAGGCGTGCGCGGCCTTATCAATGCATATAAATTTGCTGCTCAGGATGCCCTTGCTAACAATGTCATCCAAACGCGTATCATCCATGATATATATCAGGTCAAATTTGCATACGAACACATGAATCATGTGATGCGTATCCTCAAAGAGGAAGAGTTAGATCAAATTGATCAGGACTTTCACCTTACCTGTTCTATTGATTTTAGTGTGAGAAGCAGTAGAGCCGATTATGTTGTAACACGATTCAACGACTTACGTATGGTGGAATTGACGTTTTTAAGAAGAGAATAGCGAAAACCCGATAAGGTTTATTATTTTAATGTGGATTTCACTTACTCATTTCTCAATTTACTTCTTCCCAAAAACAATTCATATTTTTGCAGCCATTTTTATTCGGAAAACTTATCCAACTATGATGATTCCATCTAAATATGATCCTACGCTGGTTGAAGACAAATGGTATCGCTACTGGCTTGATAAAGGCTATTTCAGGTCGGTGCCCGATGATCGTGAACCTTACTGTATCGTAATTCCTCCTCCCAACGTTACAGGCGTTTTGCATATGGGTCATATATTAAATAACACCCTGCAGGATGTGTTGGTGCGTCGTGCCAGGATGCTTGGGAAAAACGCCCTATGGTTACCAGGTACCGACCACGCCTCCATAGCCACTGAAGCAAAGGTTGTTGAAAAGCTGAAAAAAGAGGGCATTGACAAGAAAGACCTTACGCGCGAAGAGTTTTTGAGTCATGCCTGGGAGTGGAAAGAAAAACATGGAGGTATTATCCTTGAACAGTTAAAAAAATTAGGGGCTTCATGCGACTGGGAGAGGACAAAGTTTACAATGGATGAGGATCTTTATGAGTCGGTGATTGATGTGTTTATTGATCTCTATAATAAAGGGCTTATTTATCGTGGTGTACGAATGGTAAACTGGGACCCGCAGGCGCTTACCGCCCTTTCCGATGAAGAGGTGATTTATCGGGAAGAGGATTCAAAGCTTTATTACGTCAGATATAAAATTGACAACACTGACGATGAATGGGTTACAATTGCTACTACTCGCCCCGAGACAATACTTGGCGATACCGCTGTTTGCGTAAACCCAAAAGACAAACGTTTTAAAAATCTGAAGGGTAAAAAAGTATTTGTGCCATTGATAAACCGATTAGTACCAATTATCCAGGATGATTATGTAGATATGGAATTTGGTACCGGATGCCTTAAAATTACGCCTGCACACGACTTGGCCGACTACGAAATTGGATTAAGGCATAAGTTGGAAACAATTGATATCTTAAACGATAACGGCACATTAAGCCCTGCCGCCCAGCTCTACGTTGGAGAAGACCGGATGGTGGCAAGAAAAAAGATCGTTGACGATCTTAAAAATGCCGGGCATTTAGTTAAAATAGAGGATTATAAAAACAAAGTTGGCTATTCGGAACGCACTAACATAGCTATCGAACCAAAACTCTCGCTTCAGTGGTTTCTTAAAATGCCGGAGTTAGCTGAACCCGCTCTTAAAGTGGTAATGGATGATGTTATCGAATTTCATCCTAAGAAGTTTAAAAATATATATCGCCATTGGATGGAGAATGTACGCGACTGGTGTATCTCCAGACAATTGTGGTGGGGGCAGCGAATACCTGTGTATTATTTGCCAAACAACGAAATGGTGGTTGCCAAATCGAAGGAAGAGGCTATCACAATTGCAAAATCACAGTTTCCGGAACTCGCTGATCTTACACAAGAGGAGTTGAAACAAGACGAAGATGTCCTCGACACTTGGTTCTCGTCATGGCTTTGGCCAATTTCCGTTTTCGATGGAATTCGTAACCCAGATAACCCCGATATAAAATATTATTATCCTACTAATGATCTGATCACAGCGCCGGAGATACTCTTTTTCTGGGTAGCACGAATGATAATGGCGGGATTAGAGTATCGGGGAGAGATCCCCTTTAAAAATGTATATCTCACCGGTATCGTTCGCGATAAGTTGGGGAGAAAAATGTCGAAATCTCTTGGTAATTCACCCGATCCTATCAAGTTGATGAACCATTACGGCGCCGACGGCACACGAGTAGGTATGTTGTTAACATCACCAGCCGGCAATGACCTGCCTTTTGACGAAAACCTATGCGAGCAAGGCCGCAACTTTGCAAATAAAATATGGAACGCTTTAAGGCTTTTAAAAGGATGGAAAGTAGATGACAACCTGCCTCAGCCCGACACTAACCAAGTGGCAATAGAGTGGTTCAACGCAACATTTAACAAAACACTAGGACTTATTGACGACCACTTTGCAAAATACCGAATATCAGATGCTCTGATGGTTACTTACAAATTGATATGGGACGATTTCTGTTCATGGTTTCTCGAAATGATAAAACCTGGCGCCGATAATCCCGTTGATCGAAAAACATACGACGATACCATAACACTGTTTGAGGGACTGATGAAAGTTTTGCATCCTTTTATGCCATTTCTTACCGAAGAGATATGGCACCTCTTGTGTGAACGAACACAAGACGATTGTATCATGATTTCCGAATGGCCAAAAAAAGGTAGAATAAATCATTTGATACTTAATCAGTTTGAGTTTGCAAAAGAGGTCATTATTGCTTTGAGGGCTGTAAGGGCTGAGAAAAACATAGCGATGAGACAAACACTTGACCTCTATATAAAAAAGAACCTCGATCAAAAACCCGACAGCATATTTGATGGAATTGTCGCTAAACTATGTAACCTTACGAAGATTGAATATGTAAATGAAAAGGTGGATAAAGCCATGTCGTTTGTTGTAAAAACCACTGAGTTTTACCTTCCTCTTGGCGATGTAATGAATGTTGAACAAGAAATTCAAAAACTTGAAGATGAACTGAACTACACAAGAGGATTCCTTGCTGCGGTGTTGAAAAAGCTCGGCAACGATAGGTTCGTTAGCGGGGCGCCGCTTGCCGTAGTAGAGAAAGAGAGACAAAAACAGGCGGATGCGGAAAATAAAATAAAAATTCTTGAAGATCAAATAGCTGCTTTAAAGTTATAGTTTTAATCGGGTAGAGTTAAGCTGCAAATGCAACTTTTTGGTTAAACAGTAATTTTTTCGTTATTTCATTTAGAGTAAAAAAACAAACGCTTCCGTGGCCTGTTATTTAACATATTCTCTAATCCAATTGCCTTATTTGGGAAATTATTTATGAATAAATGATCTGCAAGCATATTTTTTTTGATTTTTTTTTCAAACGATTCTTGTTAGCAATAAAAAAACATCTACTTTTGCAGCCCGTTTTAGAAACGAGATTTTCGATGAACAGATTTAACTGATTAATAAATGGATACCATAAGTTACAAAACTATCAGCGCTAATAAAGAGACGGTTACAAAGGACTGGGTTCTCATTGATGCTGAAAACGAAGTGTTGGGAAGGTTAGCCTCTAAAGCAGCTTTACTGCTCAGGGGTAAACTTAAGCCGAATTATACTCCACACGTTGATTGTGGAGATAATGTGGTGATTATCAATGCTGATAAAGTCAGACTTACCGGAAGCAAATGGGCGGATAAAGAGTATATTACCCATTCAGGATATCCGGGTGGCCAGAAAGTACTAACAGCCAAACAGATGAAATTGCGCAAACCGACATTTATTGTTGAGAATGCCATACGTGGGATGCTCCCCAAAAATAGGCTCGCAAGTCAGCTTTTCCGCAACCTGTATGTGTATGCCGGCCCCGAGCATAAACAGGAGGCACAAAAACCTAAGAAAATCAATTTAAACGAAATTAAATAATAATGGAAATAATAAATGCAGTAGGCAGGAGAAAGACCGCTGTTGCACGAGCTTTCGTTCAAACAGGAAATGGAAAGATCACTATCAATAAACGTGATTTCGAAAATTACTTCCCGGTAGAGTCCTTACAACAAATTGTACGTAAACCTTTAGAACTTACAGATAATGTTGATAAGTTCGACATACACGTTAACATTGACGGAGGTGGTATAACAGGACAAGCTGAGGCTTTGCGTCTTGCAATTTCAAGGGCTATTATAAAAATTGACCCCGAACACAGGGCAATCCTGAAATCCAATGGATTCCTTATGCGAGACCCAAGAATGGTTGAGAGAAAGAAACCAGGCCAGAAAAAAGCTCGTAAAAAATTCCAGTTCAGTAAACGATAATTTCCGGATATTAAGGTGTTTAGTATCCAAACCCGTGAGACTTCATCGCGCTTTGAACTA
>JAAYWF010000184.1 GCA_012516825.1 Lentimicrobium sp.
CTATTATTATTTAGCTGATGATTTTGAGGTAGTAGGAACCTGGAATCTTGAGTCAATTAAATTTTATGGTTATCAGACTGGTTCTGGCACTACTTCAACCTTTACCGGTATTTATGTTCAGATATGGGATGGAGCGCCCAATGCTGGTGGCGCTGTGGTTTGGGGAGATCTGACCACTAACAGGATACAATCTACTCAGTTTTCTGATGTTTACCGTGTCTTAGATACCGACTTGACTGCTACTAACCGCCCAATTATGGAGATTAAAGCAGATATATCAGGCTGTACTCTTAACGCTGGTACTTATTGGGTACAGTGGGGGCTTACCGGTTCTGCTACATCAGGTCCATGGGGAGTTGCTGTAACTATTCTTGGCCAAACTACCACGGGCAATGGACTTCAGGCTATAAATGGAGGATGGCAAGATTGGAAAGATGGTGGAACATCTACCGGACAAGGTGGCGCATTTATCATTGAAGGTACTGCTGGCTCTCAGCCTACAAAAGATGTTGGAGTACAAGCAATTTTAGCGCCTAACACCGGCGTTAACTTAACCGGCGCTGAAGAGGTTAAATTTATTATTATGAATTATGGTACCGAGGATCAGTCCAATATTCCATGGACAGTAACTATGACTGGTCAGGGAACAGCATCATTTAATGGCACTTATGCCGGTCCGCTTGCTGCAGGCGCTACTGCAGAAATAACAGCCGGCACAGCTAATCTTTCAGCTTATGGCACTTATAATTTTCAGGCCTGTACCAACCTTACCGGCGACGAAAATGCTGCCAACAATTGCAAGACTAAAGCTGTTGAGAACAAAGAACCTTCGTTGTGTATTGATAACCTTTATTCAACAGGTTGCTACTCTTATGGTGATGGTTTGTTGAGTTGGCAGTTAGCCAATATAAATATGGATATTCCTTGCTTAAATGCAAATGATTGGTATCATGATTACAGGGATATGGTACATGAGGTTGAGGCCGGACAGACTTACGTTCTTACTGTAACAGCCGGTTATACCGACACATATTTCGATGTTTGGATTGACTTTAATAACGATCTTGTTTTGAACAATTCCGATGAGTTGATTCTTAACGATGCGGTATGTGCAACAGCCAATACTCCATATACCTTTAATATTACTATTCCGATGAATGCGCCTCGTGGGACGCATGTAATGCGTTTCAGAACCAACTGGAGTTCCCCAGTAACCGATCCATGTGCTACCTATAATTATGGCAATGCTGCCGACTTTGTTGCTACTTTGGGTACCCCATGGATAAGCATTGAGCCATCAGCAGGTTCTCTCAATGTAGGAGAGTCAACGGATGTAATTGTAACTTTCAACTCGAGCGAATTGGATTATGGCGTTTACAATGCCGATATCTTATTTGCAAGTAATAATCCATTTGCTACTCAACCAGAGGTAACTGTGCCGGCGCAATTGACTGTTGGCGGAGTTCCTTCTCAGAATATCCTTATGCCATTGGGCTGGAGCGGATGGTCATCTTATATTAACACGATGGGAGCTTCGTTTGAAAATGTTGTTGCTCCTGTTGTTAATGATATGGTTATCACACAGCACTTTACCGAAATGTTCTGGCCACAATGTGGCATTAATACTATGGGCAATTTTACCAACGATCACGGCTACGTTTCAAAGATGAGCGCTGAGGCTACCCTATCCTTAGAAGGTATGATTGCCGATCCTACCATCGCTTTGAATGCCGGTTGGAATCTCTTTCCGATCCTTGTTGATTGCAACCTTATTGCTGCCGAAGTATTTGGTGGCATAACAGGTTTCATCATAGGTTACGAAGTCGCCGGAAACGGAGTTTATTATCCTGCCGGTAACATTGTTACTCTTGCCACCCTTGTACCAGGTAATGCATATTGGGTGATGGTATCGGGAGCTACCAACTATACTTTCCCTGAGTGTGTTAAAGGGGCAAAAGCATCTTACATTGCTCCTTTGCGCCATGCTAATACTACTCCATGGAACGAGCCAACCTATACCGGCTCAAGTCATATTGTGGTATTCGATGCTGACGCTTCGGTATCGTTTGCTAAGGGTGATATGATAGGCGCCTTCACTAATGATGGCGCATGCGCCGGCTTGACACTTTGCGATGGTAAAGCTGTTTCGTTGGCTCTCTTTGCCGATGATATCACTACCTCGGTAAAGGATGGTTTTGTTCAGGGCGAATCTCTCACCTTTAAGCTCTACCGTCAGAGCAATGATACTGAGTATAACCTTATTGTAAGCTACAGCAGTCAGGCTCCAAACTATGATGGTTTGTTCGAAGCCAATGGTTTGTCGGTCATCAACAATGTTACCATGTATTCTACAGGCATCGGTTCTCAAGATTTGACCAGCCTCACAGTCTATCCTAATCCTTCACAAGGTCTTTTCAATGTGTCGGTAGATAACCACTCTCAGGATGTCAATTGGGTGGTTACCGATGCTAAGGGGCGGTATGTGATGGAGGGTTGGTTAGCTGATTCTCATCAGATTGATTTACGTACACAACCGAAAGGTATATATTTTATTAAGTTTAC
Organism: Lentimicrobium sp.; assembly: GCA_012516825.1. GTDB lineage: Bacteria > Bacteroidota > Bacteroidia > Bacteroidales > 4484-276 > RZYY01. The sequence continues at coordinate 2,563 of JAAYWF010000184.1, forward strand.
CGGCGACAATGTTCTCCATATCGAGAAGCTCGTTGTCAGGTAATCAAAGATGAAATAAATTAAAAAAGCCCTGCCAATCGGCAGGGCTTTTTTTGATTATTGCTCTTGAAGTGTTGCGACCTAAACAGGTTCTTGTACAATTTCTGGTACTTGTTCAGTTTATTTCATTTAACCATTAACGTCAAGCATAACCATAGCATGCGAATGCAAACCTTCTAACAGGTCATCATTTGTGGTAACATTATAATTAATGCCAGACGTTCCATTCCTAAAATACAGTACATCTGATCCAACGACCGGAAGCAAATTACACTTAGCTTGCAAACAGATGGTTTAGTAGATAAATGATCCACTATGTAATAATGACTAATGGGAATGTAAAAACAGATAATTTTTTAAGTGAAAAGAGATATTGCAAAGCGGGCGCTAAAGCCTATTATGATAAATCTTCACCCTTAAAATGTAAACTCAAAATATAAAATAAGCCGCCCCGGTTTAAATTTTTGATATTTAAATAATTAAGGTTATTTTGTTTTCAATATCCTTTTTTTAAATCGTACGAGTGTTTTTATTCAAAATAACAGTTGTATTTAATATGTCTTAGTCATGGAAGTAGTGATACAGATAGTATAGTCGGCAAGATTTTTATTTTCTGGCGTCAGTTTTGAAATTGAATCTTGCTCAACGGAAGCTATTGTAAGGATATTTAGGTCTGGATTATGTTTTTTCAGGTACCAATATATTCCTTCGAAATTATTTGAATGATAGGTGCCATTATAATGTATTATTATTGTTCCTTGTTGTAAATATTTCAGGATAAAATATGCCATGGTAGCATCTTTAACAGCTTGCGCTTTTGGTAAATTGTCGTTGGCGTGCGGCGATCCCATACCGCCCGTCATTTCCAACATTCCTTTGTAACCAGGAAGTTCAGGATTATAATCAATAGGTAATGGTGCTATAAATTTTTTTGCTTCATCACTTAGTTCCTCCAGCGCCTCAAATCCTCTTTGATGTACTATGGAAGCATAACGGCGGGGGATGTTACTGGCTATAAATTTGAGGTTATTATCTCTTGCGAACTCCATTAGTGGTTTATAATCAGTAGTGTAATTTTTCCATAGTCTGGTATCGTCTTCGAAATTTCGTTGGCGAATAGCGCCAGCGGTATATTCGTCGAGCTGTAATTGGTTGTCGGCTTCAAACATTTCGGCTGCAAGTATTAGGTTTTTCCCAACAGAAGCGTGAAGGTCTTTGGTTAATTCGTATTGCAGCCAGTGACAGACTGGGTTATTATGAAGCTCTCCAAACAAAACCACGTCAGCTTTTAATGCATCATTGAGCAAAGTTTGGTATTTAACGGGTTTCCCCTTTATGTTAAAGAGGTTATAAGCAGGTTTATCGCCTTTTAGTGAAGTAAGCGTTATAAAAATTATAAGAATTAAAGGATAATACTTAGTTTTCATGGTAAACTGTTTTTTTTAATTTTTTCAATTAGTTTTATAAGACTATTTCAGATTTCGATATTGCTTTCGATATTCCTGATTCGCCTATTATAATAGTTATTATGTTGGGAGAGCAGGCTAATTTTGTCGCTATTGTTCTTCCTGATTCATCCATCCATGATAGCATGGTGCAGTTAAAAAGATTATTATGAATTCCAATGTCGCTTACTTTACAAATTTTAGTAGATACTAGTTGCATCTATTATTGTTTTAATTAATAAATCCGAGCTAATTTTCGACATTTTATTTATCTAATCTTGAGGCTTGGAACGACATAGGGAGAAGGTTTTCAATGCTGTTTGAAATAAAAACTCTTCCATTATCGCCTTGCATTATAACCCTTATATTTTTGTTGTTTCGGCTTTCTGCTTCAATCATTACCTGTCTGCATGCGCCGCAAGGAGGTGTTGGGTCTTTTATTTTGAAGTCAGAGGTTTTTGCTTTTATAGCAATCGTTTGTGGCGGATCGTCAGGGAAGTTGGCTGAGGCATAAAAAAGGGCGACTCTCTCGGCACATAAACCGGAAGGGTATGCAGCATTCTCCTGATTGTTGGCAGTAACTATTTTGCCACTTTTAAGCCTGATGGCGGCGCCCACTTTATAATTGGAATAGGGTGCATAAGCATTTTCAGCAGCCTCTGCAGCCATCTCCAAAAGCTTTTTTTCGTCATGGCTTAATTCGTTTTCGGAAGAGTAAAGCTCTAATTCAAGTATAAG
>JAAYWF010000185.1 GCA_012516825.1 Lentimicrobium sp.
AAACTCAAAATAATTCATAGTGTTGTTTGAATATTCATCAAAGAAAAAGGTCTCATTACCTTCATGGAGTTTCAATAGTGGGTATGGTAGCTTGCCCCAGAATCGGCCAGCTTCAATAATATATTTACTCCATCCTAAATCCATGATATTGAACCAGTGCGAAATTCCCAGTTGTAACTTGTGGTACTCGAAATCTGCCTTAAACAGTTTTGGAATCCCATAGCTGTACCGCAGTTCTAAAATCGGATATTTTGCCCCAAGGCTAATACGCTTAAAATCGCCCATCATTATCTTTTCCTGATAGGCCAGACGCGTATCAAGCCTTATTTCTGTTGTGGTAAGGACATTTTGAGCTTTAAATGTTTCAATGGTATCATTTCGGAAATAAAACTGAAAAGCTGTATTAGTGGGCGACGATATATTTTGGACAATAAAATTCAACGTATTCTGAAAACCGTTAAACCACTCATGTTCATAATTAATTTTGGTCTCTTCTAAAAGTGATAGTTTGTCGGCGGGATTGCGTCTAAACAAAAATGCCATAAAAAAATCCTCTCTAAAGGCGTTTTGGCTGGTTCCAAGCTGTTGGAGGTCTTTTATGTAATTAATGCCGAGGGCTTTACGCGGGTTTTTGTCAATCATGTATAATCCGCTTAATCCGTATTTAAACTTCTCATCCTTTAAGCCGTAGGCCAAATGTCCGCTAAATCTAACCTTTGTGCTGAAATCGTTGCTTGTCCTGCCTCCAATTCTGAAGCGTACACCTTCGATTTCGTTATAGCTGAATAACGAAGCGTATGGGCCATATTCAAATAACCCTTTTTCATAATAGCCCATCGCAATCATCTGCAAAATGTCAATATATGTTTTAAAACGAGGCAATGTTTTTAGGGTGTCAACCATAAAGTAGATAGTCCTTTCGTCAGGCGTAAGTTCCTCATGGCGATTTTTCAACCAAAAAACATCAGGTCTTTTTGAGTCATTTTTATCTATAACGATTGAAACCGGCGATTTATAAAAAAAATCTGGCCGTTGCTGATTAATTAGATAATTACTGTAGGTGGTCGTCTTCCTGCCAAAAAATCCAACTACTTTATCATTATTTTCAATCAAATTAAAATCGCCGATAGCGTAGTCTTTTACTAATAACCAATACTTATCCTCAATTAAATTGTAAGTTTTGCTAATAAAAAAGTCGTTAATGTAATTGATATTGGCATCATCGGCAATTTTTAATTCGATATCTTTAATTGCGAAAGTGGTGTCGTGAACCCAATAGTTTCCTGTAAAGGTAAGTGTTTGCTTACGTCTTGGTTTAAACATCACTTTATAGCACCATTTATTGTCGTGATAGGCGCTGTCAATCAAATAATAACGATAATAGTTCAAGCCAAAATCAGCGATCGGGCTAATAAAATTTTTCTCAAAAAGTAATATGTAATTATCGTAAACATTAGTGTTTTGGAATTTGTCACCAAGAAATTTACTTATGCTTTCGTTATCAATTCCTGACATTTTAGTCGCCTGTATCTTCTCCAACGAGCTACGGGGGTTCTTACGAAAATATAAGTTGGACAATGTTTCAGATAAAAAAACAGGAAGGTATGTTTTGCCATTTACTGATGAGGTGTCAACATAATCGAAAATAAACTCGAACGATCTGAATATTTTCCACTCTTTCATCTTAGTGGATACATTGCTGATGTCAACTTGTATTTTGTTGTAAGCCTCGTATTCGTATGCATCGAACTTGTCGGGGTTATTGTTTGGTTTGTTCTCTATAATTTTCTTCAAAAGAATTTCTGCCGGATTCTCGCCGGCGACTATCACTACAGGTTGTAATTCAAATTCGTGCGGAATCATTTCAAAATTGATAATTTGAAATTTTCCTTTTTCGACTATTATTATCTCTTTTTCAAAGCCGATGAATGTTGCTATTAAACTGTCGCCGGGGTTTTTGGTTTCAATGGAGTATTTACCATCAAAATCTGATGTAATACCTATTGCTCGGTCATTAAAAATAATATTTACGTAAGGCATTGGCTCGCCGGTTTCCTTGTTCACAACACTTCCCATAATTTTGGTAAGTTGTCCGTAGGATGCTTGATTTATTAGTACTCCCAGCAGAAAAATAAATACATATCTCGTAAAAACGGATATCATTAAGTTTTTGTTTTAACTATCAAAAAGTTCTGAATATCATTATTTTATAATATGCCTTCTTTTAGTATGTCGTGGATATGTATCATACCGATATAGGTATTTTTTTCTTTTACCGGCAATTGGGTAATATTGTTTTTGCGCATTATATCAAGCGCATCGGCTACCAACATTTCAGGATTGACGGTTTTTGGGTTTTTTGTCATGATGTCAGATGCTTTCAGTTTATCTATCGAGCGACCTGATTGCATCATTCTTCGAAGGTCGCCATCGGTTATGATACCGGCAAGGTTGTCGCCCTGCATAACGCAAGTTGCTCCCAAACGCTTTGAGGTCATTTCGATAATGGCTGAAGCGATATCATCATCCACTGAAACAGCCGGTTTTTCGTTGTTAGGATAAATGTCGGAAACACGTAAAAAGAGCTTTTTGCCGAGAGTGCCCCCTGGATGCAGCATGGCAAATTTATCCCTTGTAAAACCACGGTATTCCATCAGGCACACTACTAATGCATCTCCCATGGCAAGTTGGGCAGTACTACTGGTGGTGGGAGCCAAGCTTGATTTACCTACCTCTTTTTCAACAGAGGTACGGATAATGTAATCGGCCTGTTGAGCAAGATAAGAATCTATGTTGCCAACCATAGCAATTAATTTGTTCCCCATCAATTTAATAAAAGGGATCAACACTTTAATTTCAGGTGTGCTACCACTATTGGAAATACAGATAATAATATCTTCGGGCTTGATAATTCCCAAGTCGCCATGTACAGCATCTGCCGCATGCATAAAAATTGATGGCATTCCTGTTGAGTTGAGGGAGGCGACAATTTTTTGACCTATAATAGCGCTCTTGCCAATGCCAGTAATAACAACACGCTCTTTTGTTTCGTAAATCAGTTTTATACACTGTGTAAAGCTATTATCCACAAATGCTGTCAGGGCGCTAATCGCTTCCGACTCCGAACGCAAAGTGTTTATTGCAATATTGATGATCTCTTCTGAACTGCCTGAAGTGCTTGGTATTGCTGACCGTGTCGTTGTAATGGCCGAAGGGCAGGTGACGGAAATTGTCGATCGTGCCGAAGCTTCAGCCGAACGTATCGGTGCAGCAATGACGGCCCATCGTGCAACAGGGGC
>JAAYWF010000024.1 GCA_012516825.1 Lentimicrobium sp.
TCGAACTAACAAACTTTGATGAAATTAAAAATTTTCATTCTTGTGATACAGCTTGTTGGAAATCTTTATCATTTTTGCGAAAGAATATATCTGAATAATATCGAATGCAGTCGGAACAAAATAAAGTTTTAAAAATTTTCAGGTTTGAGCGGGTGATTATTCCAGTAATCATTGGTTTAGGAGTAGTTGGTTATTTTTCATTTAAGGATTTTGATCCAAAGCCCTTTTTTGAGATTCAGCCTAGTTTTCAATTATGGTTTTGGCTTTTCATGGCTTTTACGATGGTTGTCATGCGTGATGTAGCCTATATGTATCGTATTCGTTTGCTCACCGATAAACAGCTTAGCTGGCGAAACTCGTTTCATGTTATTATGCTTTGGGAATTTGCTTCGTCTGTAACCCCAAGTGTTGTTGGAGGTTCAGCAGTAGCGCTGTTTATTGTTACTAAGGAGGGAATAAAACCTGGTCGTGCCACAGCCATTGTTATGATAACAGCTTTATTGGATGAGCTTTTTTATATCATCATGGTTCCACTGATTTTACTTTTTGCTGGCACATCTTTACTTTTTAAAAGTGAATCGAGTTTTCTATTCATCAATTCGAAACTTGGGATACAAGGGGTTTTTGTTATTGGTTATTTTTTTATATTATTCTTGACATTGATAATTTCTTATGGTGTTTTTTTTAAACCACGGGGTTTTAAATGGATTCTACTAAGAATTTTTAAGATTCCTTTTCTTCGGAAATGGCGTTTTCAGGCTGCACAGGCTGGTGATGACATTATTATAACTTCAGCCGAAATGCGGCATAAATCTTTTAGTTTTTGGGCAAGGGCTTCTCTTTCTACTTGGATTTCGTGGACATCAAGGTTTTTGATGGTCAATTTTTTAATCTACGCCATCACTGCAGGGGGAGATCATTTTTTGATCTTTGCCCGTCAACTTGTTATGTGGGTCATTATGCTCATAAGCCCTACGCCGGGAAGCAGCGGTGTGGCTGAGTTTCTGTTTTCAGATTTCCTCGGCGATTTTATTCCGGCCGGTCTTAATATGGCCGTTGCACTACTTTGGCGGTTGATGAGTTATTATCCATATATCATTATTGGCGCACTGGTACTCCCAATTTGGATAAAACGGGTTTACAAATTCAATTAGAGACTATAATCATTGTAAAACAATCTTCCGGCTTATTTTTTTCTCTGTCGAGAAAATGCTGATCAGATAATTACCTTTTGGAAATCCGGTCAAATCAAGTGTGTGAAACTTGCCCTCCGGAAGTTTCTTCGCCAATACCACCTTTCCTGAAACATTAATCAATTTAAGATTTATTGATTTCTGATCCATACTTCCAAAGTCTATATTGATTAAGCCGTTTGTAGGATTTGGGAAAATATTAATCGTTTCGTTGTTGTTTTTATTTATTGCAACGCCTGTGATTAGTTTAAATTCAGTGGTGTAAAAGCCTCTTCCATGTGTTGCTGCCAGCACGGTATTATCGGAGTTGCGCAATGTAAGCATATCAACTCTTACGTTAGCCATACCTTGTGCATCTTGTTTCCAGATTACTTCCGGTGAATTTATTGTGTTGGTTGTCCATATTCCAAGTTCTGTAGCTAACATAACCTGATTGTCATTTTCAGGATGATATAATGCCCAACGAACCGGAATATCGGGGAGGTCGCCCTGTACATTTTGCCAGGTTTCGCCTCCATCAATCGTTTGCCATAATGACTCAACGCCATAATTTGAAAAAGTAACCAGTAGTATATCTTCACTTGAACCTATTGCTATGCACGAAACGTAAGCAGTCGGGAAATTCGTGCCTGTAATTTCAACAGTTTGTGGTACAGCTTCAGCATTTATAACTTTGTAAACTCTGCCCGATTGTGTGCCGACAAAGATTGTAGATTTCCCTGCTTCGGCATAAGGCGATGCTTTAATATGTGAATAATAGACATTTGTGTTGGTATTTAAACCGGTGAAACTTGCTGTTGCATTGTAAGGAATATTAATTATCCGAAGTATAGTGTTAGGGTTTCCGCCGGAAAAACTAACTGCATTAGCAAAAAGCGTGTTGGTTTTTACATCAAAATCTGCAGGGTTGATGAATATTCCACTTTCATAGTCGTAGTAGGTATACATGTTGTAATTCATAAAAACATAATACCTATTATAATACACAGAGGTGATAAGCAGTGGATCGTTATCATCAAAAAAACAGGCAGCGCCATCGCCGCCACTTACCATATCATTTATAGTTAATGGTTGTCCGTTGTACAGCAGAGAGCCGTTGTCCTGCAATCCTCCTGCATATATCGTTGATCCTGCTGATGGATGTATTGCTCCTGTATAAAACTGTAACGTGTTGTAACCCTGATTTTTTTCTTGAAAAACAGGGAAAGAGGACGTGGCTGTCTCTGTATAAAATACTCCTCCGTCGTTGCATGTTATAAAAGTAGTGGAGCTGCCAGGTTTAAATTGAATATCGTGGTGGTCGGCATGTAAATATTGATCTCCACCGCCATAATACATTAGTGCCCAATCGGATATTCTTGTCCATGAAGACCCACCGTTGTTTGATTTCCACATATCCAAACCACCTGTAAAGATATTATTGGCATTATTAGGATCCACTCTTAGCGTAAAGGCGTGCCACGCCAATGTTGACCAAGTTGATTCCGGAATCATTACTGATGACCAAGTTTGTCCCTTGTTTGTTGATTTAAGTATATAACGGCCTCGATAATAATTAAAATAACTATTGTATCCGGCAGCGATCTGTGCGTACACAATGTTAGGATCGGATGGGGCAGGGGCCACCATTACTCTACCGGGGATTTTATATTGAGGGTTGTTTTCGATTATTTGAACATAATTATCGTAAACCCACCAACTTCCGCTGAGGCCTTCATCTGAGTATAGTATTACAGCACCGCCTTCAATATCTACATTTGGCATTGTGCCAACGTATATTCTTCCATCTGCACCCATATCAATATCCGAAACAGCATAAGGCTCCCCGTACTCAGGAATATCGGGCAATACCTGTTGCCAGGTTTGCCCATTATCTTCTGACCTGAAAAGACCATCCGATGGTTCACTGTAATGAATGCTTCCTTTATAATTACCTGATGCTACGCCTGCATAAATGACGCTCTGCCCCCCTTCATCTCTTACCAAAAGATCAGTAACGTATTCAAATGCGATAGTTGATTCCATCAACGACCACGTTTGTCCGCCATCAGTTGAACGCCAGATCCCATCTCCGACACCTGAGGATTCTCTATAAATAATTAAAGCTGTCTCAGCTTCACCGGTACCAACGTAAAAAATCATCGGATCGTTTGGATCATAAGTGATACAACTAATATTTAAAGAGCTCCAGAAGTCGTCAACCGGTTGCCATTCATTATTATTATTGGTAATATCATTGCGATACCATAATCCTCCAGTAACACCCCCAGCCCATACTTTTTTCCCTTGCGGATCATTTGGATCCCACATTATTGCCCGTGTACGACCTCCCATATTGGCTGATGTACCTGACCATTCGAGTGGGTTGATTCTGTTTTTTTTAGGATTAGATTTTAAATCATTATAAACTTGCATTAGTTTCTCTTTGGGTACAACTCCTGTTTTTGGGTCCAAAGTCATAAAATAGTTTTGAATAGCTGCCCGGTCAGGTTGAGCAGGTTTAGGGATTTTTTTTGACTCGGTAGCGTCAGCTAAAGGTATTTTATCCATTTTTTCACGAAGGAAAACCTCGTAAGCCTCCCTGTCAACGGTTGTGTTAGTCTTTGTAAATTTGATTGTGAGAGCAATAATAACTGTTGATAAAAAAACAAACAGAAGAATTGTGTTCAAGATAGAGGTACGGAAAGGATTCATGATTAATAAGATTAATTGTTTTTGCAAATATAATAAAACAACCAAAAATCAAAAACTATTGATTTTCAGTTTATTTAAAAGCCTTTTCGAGCAATCCATCACCTTTTAATGTAAGTCTGTCAAAATAAGTAGGCACAGGATTTCCGATAATTTTATCCACATACATTTTGGCTAAATATTGCCCGAGCATAAAACCCTGTCCTCTTAATCCTAAGAATAACCCGTTTTCAGGATCAAGTATCATTCGTGGTTCGACATAATAACCAGCCCATACTGCCTGAAAACCCACTGATGATAATTCCGGGATCCAATCAACAAACATCTCTGAAACAATTTCCAGAAAATCTTTTGAATTGATTTTAAGGTTTTTGTCAGTTTCATAAGGCTCGATGTGAGGTGATGCACAACCTATTATTTGGCCGGTTTCTCCTAACTGTTGTCCATAAACTGCTATAAAACCTTTGTATTGTCTTCGGTCAATTATCATTGGCAAAGGTATTCCGTTGATACCCATCATTGGTAGGCGTCGTGTGATGAATGCCTGATGTTTTACAGGATAGACACCCGTTTCTATTCCTATTTTTTTCGCAAAATGATCACCTTGAAACCCCATTGCATTGATAAAGCGAGTTGTTTGGTATTCGACATACTCTTTTTCATGATTTCTTACCAAAACAGTATAAGTATTACCGGTTTTACCAATATCAATAACTTCACAATCTTCGCAAATTACACCGCCATGTTTTAGCCCTATTTGCCGGATAAGATCTACAACTTTTCCGGGAGTAGCTTGCCAGCAATTTTTGGTTACCATTGCTGCCTTATAAGTTTTAAGGTTAGGGTTGAAATGGGGAGAGATATGTTTTACAAAATCTTTAGGTTCGATTATGTATGCATCAGACCATGCCATAGAAGCTTCTAATGCGCTGAGTAACTGGTTGTCGTGTGCAAAGGTTACATAATCAATTGTACGGAAATCAATGTTACTTATGGTTTGCAGTTCTTTAAATATTTCGAAGTTTTGTGAGGCGATGTCGGATAATTCGGGCAGACTGAAATTTGGGCGACCTCCTGCTATATTTCGCCATGAAGAGCCGCGTCCATGATTTGCCAAAACTGGTTTCAGACCTGCTTCGGCAAGGTAACGGAAAAGAGCACTACCGCCAATCCCACCACCGGCAACAAGCGCTTCAACCTTTATTTTGCTTGTTTTTCGGCTATTAAGGGGTATTATAATTTGTTCTTTGACTTTTTTGGGATAAATATCACCTAAAGAAACCTGATTGGAAAGAGGGGCGCGTGGGGTTGGATCGCCAATTATTGAAATTCCACTACTTTTTAAAACCAATTTTAATCTTTTAATACACCGTTTCCCTCTGCACGCTCCCATTCCAAGGCGAGTAGTATGTTTTACCTCATCTACCGAAATAAATTTTCGATTGCCAATTACTTCCAGTATTTCATCCAGCCGTACATCATCGCAATGACAGATGTATTGTTCGGTTTGAATTTCATTTGTAAAAGGCTGCAAATTTAATGGTTCGGGATAGTTTGATTTTACAATAAAACCTCTGACGTTAAGTAAATCCCGGCCATGAATATCTTTAGATTTTACTCTTGCAACATTTGTTTTATTGGGTTTCTTCAATATTTTTTCAAGAACACCTTCGCCTAATACTGATCCGTTATTGTCAACTAAAAAAACGTCAGAGCCTTCATCAACATCATATTCTATTGGAAGGAATATCCAATCTTTATTAATGTTGTAACCAAAAATTGCCAGTCCGGGACATTGATAGACACACTCCATACAACCTATACATTTTTCAAAGTCAATTGTAGGTACCGTACTGGTAGAGGTTTTTCGGATAGCTCCTTGAGGGCAAGAAAACTCGCATGGATTACAGGCAAATCCATATAGGCAGTCAATAATCACAAAAGGCTTTTGCCAAATTCTTTCTTCTGTCGGATCAAAGGCTCTTTCGATCACTCTAACAGGATGTTGCTGAGAATCAATATATTCCTTTGAGATTGCCAAATATTCATTATAGTCGAAATGTTCCGCTAAATCATCTAAGATTTCAAAAGCCACTTGTTTTCCTTTCAATACAGCACTTGTTCCTTCACCAATTCGTATTGCATCTCCGGAGCCATAAACATTACGGCCAAAAATCTCCCTTCCTTTAATTAACAATTGATCATCAGATTCAAGACCAGTACAGATGTTAATTGCATCAATACCATCAATTAATTTTTCAGTTCCAGGTATGGGTTCAAAGTTTTTACAATCGGCAATAACAGCGCCGGTTATCCCTGTGTTTTCTTTATTTGGTATGGCTTTAAGAAGTATTTTAGAAGTCATAATTGGTATCCCAAGTCTTCTTATCCGGTTTGCTTGAACCGGAAAGCCTCCCTCATTGGGTTGTGCTTCGATAATTGCTTTTACACACCCGCCTGCCTGCATCAATTGATAGGAAGTCAGGTATCCAATGTTTCCGGCGCCAACTGTTAGGATGTTTTTCCCAAGTAAAGTGAACTCATTGTTCATCATTTTTTGCATTACTGCTGCAGTGAAAACCCCGGGTAAATCATCATTTTTAAATGCGGGCAAAAAGGGTACAGCTCCAGTAGCGACAACAAGATATTCACTATCAACATAATACACATCATCAGTCAAAATATTCTTTACAGCTAATCTTTTACCTTCTAAAATGTCCCAAACCGTTGAGTTGAGAAATATTCCGGTATGATTGTTACCTGCCAGTGTATTTGCAATGTCAAAACCTCGCATTCCTCCAAACTTTTTTTCCTTTTCAAAAAAGAAAAACTGATGGGTTTGCATTAAAAATTGTCCACCAATTTTATCATTATTATCTATTACTATGTTGAAGATGTTGTGTTGGTTGAGTATTTCGCGACAAGCTAAACCTGCCGGCCCTGCCCCAACAATTGCCACAGTAGTTTTGTAAACTTTAACGGGTTCGGTTTCATTAATATATTCTATGGTAGGTGTGTATTCCTTGGGTATTTCTGTTACCTCTTTTATTCCATCAACTTTTGTTATGCAAATTCTTTTAACTTTGCCATCTACTAACATTTCGCAAGCTCCGCATTTACCAATACCACACTCCAACGAACGATTTCGATCCTGTAAACTATGACTGTGTACCGGAAATCCGGCCTGATGTAACGCTGCCGCAATGGTAAACCCTTTTTCCCCTTCAATCTCTTGACCGTTGAAGGTAAAGGTTGTTTTTTTCCTTAACGGAACTTCAAGGATGGGATGAGTACTGATCTTTTGCATAATATATTGATATCGTTTACTTTTATATTAAATCATAAGTAGGATGAAATGATACTTGTGAAAGTATTTAACAGCAAAAATATTCCATTTTCGTGTTTACAA
>JAAYWF010000186.1 GCA_012516825.1 Lentimicrobium sp.
GTTTAATATTTAAGATTATTGCAATATTTTGCTAAAGAAAAATTTTATTAAGGTATAAAATCAGCGTAAGTTTATGTTTTTAAAGTGTAATGAAAATTTTTAAAGGTTATTATACAGGCGGATCTGAGCGGCATCGTATCAATCCTGACAGCTATCAGGATGCTAAATTCAACTTTTGTTCCGAGGATAAGCATCAGTATTAGAATTCCCGGCCATCACCAAGTCCCTAAAAGTTGTATTATCCAAAAATATAATAAGAAGTTTTAACCTGAATTAATCAACACAAAGCTCTTTCGGGCAGAATAATTTTTAAAAGCTGATCAAACGCTCACTCCTAGTGTTTATCTTTCAAACAGTATATCGTATTTATTGATATCTAACTTTTGGAAAAAACGTACCTTTGTGCAAATTTTAGCTAAATTTCATCATGATGCAGCATCAAGATAAATTCGTTGGCGAAGGTTTTACTTACGATGATGTCCTTTTATTACCCGCTTACAGCGACATTCTTCCTCGCGAAGTTGATCTATCTACCTTTTTTTCCACAGGTATTCGTATGAACATCCCTATTGTTTCTGCTGCAATGGATACAGTTACCGAACACAAACTGGCTATAGCTATTGCGCAGGAGGGGGGTATTGGAGTTTTACATAAAAATATGGATATTGAAAAGCAGGGAATTGAAGTAAAAAAGGTAAAACGAGCCGAAAATGGTATGATTCTCGACCCTATTACCCTTATGAAAGACGCCAAAGTTGAGGATGCTTTGCATATTATGAGGGAGTATAGTATTGGTGGGATTCCGGTTGTAGATAACGATCATAAATTAGTAGGGATAATCACTAATCGCGATTTACGTTTTGAACGTAATCTGCAAAGGCCTGTTGATGAAATAATGACTAAAGAAAATCTTGTAACAACAACTGAGTTTACAGATTTCGAAAAAGCCGGTGACATACTTCAGGAGCATCGAATTGAAAAACTGCCGGTGGTGGATAAGGATTTCAAGTTAGTAGGGCTTATTACCTACAAGGATATTATTAAGATAAAGGCACGTCCGAATGCTTGCAAGGATGAACGCGGCCGCCTGCGTGTTGCCGCTGCCGTAGGAATAACCAGCGATACAATAGACAGGGTGGATGTATTGGTTGCAAACCAAGTAGATACTATTGTAGTAGATACCGCCCATGGCCATACACGCGGCGTTATTGAAACCACAAAGCTAATACGCCGTAAATATCCTGATTTACAATTAGTAGTAGGAAATATCGGCACTGCTGAAGCCGCCCGCGATTTAGTAAAGATTGGTGTTAACGCAGTAAAAGTAGGTATTGGCCCTGGCTCTATTTGTACTACACGAATTATTGCCGGTGTAGGCATACCACAATTGAGCGCTATTTACAAGGTTTCATGCGCTATTAAGGATTCAGGTGTCCCGGTGATAGCTGATGGAGGAATTCGTTATACCGGAGATATTGCCAAAGCCATTGCTGCCGGAGCACACTCTATCATGGCCGGATCGTTATTTGCCGGAGTAGATGAATCACCAGGCGATACAGTAATATTTGAAGGTAGGAAGTATAAAACCTATCGAGGTATGGGATCAATAGAGGCTATGCAATCAGGATCCAAAGATCGCTATTTTCAGGATGTAGAAGAGGACATCAATAAACTTGTACCTGAAGGAATAGTAGGAAGAGTGCCCTACAAAGGTACATTGAGCGAGGTAATATATCAGCTTGTTGGTGGATTACGCGCTGGAATGGGATATACCGGATCGCATAATATCAGCGAATTACAAAAAGCAAGGTTTATCAAAATAACTGCAGCAGGTGTTAAAGAAAGCCATCCGCATGATATTACTATTACACGTGAAGCCCCAAATTACAGCAAAACTTAAGTACATAGTGTATCAAAAATATAATAATCAACATAATTTATCGTATTTGAAAATCTGATACTAACTGTTTAAAAATTCTGCAATAAATATTTTAAAAATAAAAATAAAAACAAAGTTATGAGAAGTTCATTATCAACTACACTAAAATTATTGACTATCGGCATTTTGCTGTTTTCAACATCACTTTTTGCTCAAAAGGAGACTGCCGACCCCGTATTACTCAGTATTGATAAGCAAGATATTACCTTATCTGAATTTTTGTCGGTATATAAGAAAAACAACCTTGAAGGTGAGGTTCTCGATAGAAAATCATTGGAGGAGTATCTTGAACTTTACATCAATTTCAAACTTAAAGTAAGGGAGGCAGAGGAGCTTGGTATGGATACCGTTCAGTCGTTTATTAATGAGTTGGAAGGATATCGTGATCAGCTTGCTAAACCCTATTTTGTGGACGAGAAACTCAATGAGCAACTACTTAAAGAGGCCTATGAACGTAAAAAAACAGACCTTAGAGCTAGTCATATCTTGATAACGCTTGACCAGTATGCTCCACCGAAAGACACACTTGAAGCCTACAACAAGATAATGGAGATAAGAAAAAGAATTGTTGACAACAAAGAAGATTTTAATGATGTGGCTTCTGAGGTTTCTGATGATCCATCGGCAAGGGACATGCCAGCCCGCGGGTATCAGCCTGCACGTAAGGGAAATAAAGGAGATATTGGCTATTTCTCAGTTTTTGATATGGTATATCCCTTTGAGGAAATGGCATATAACCTTAAATTGAACGAAGTTTCAAAACCACTACGAACACAATTTGGATATCATTTAGTTAAGCTGACCGCAAAAAAGCCCGCACTTGGCAAAGTACAGGTAGCTCATCTCTACTTGCAAGTTCCTCAAGATCCTACTGAAGAAAACAATGCTAAGCTCAAAATAAGGGTTGATTCAATTTACAATGCCCTAAAAGCCGGAGCCAATTGGGATACATTAGTTCGTAAGCTGTCGGATGATAAAAGCTCATCAATGAACGGCGGCATATTGCCATGGTTTAACTCGAACCGCATGGTACCACAGTTTATTGACGGTATAAGATCAATTAAGGATTCCGGCCAGATTTCTCAACCAGTACTCACCTCCTACGGCTGGCATATCATCAAATTGCTTGACACAAAGCCAATCGGCACATTTGAAGACGAAAAGACAAACCTTAAGCAAAGTCTTACAAAAGATTCGCGTGCCGACCTAAGCAAAGAGGCAGTTATAAATAAAGTAAAAAAAGAGGCCGGTTTTAAAAAATATGATCAAGCAATAATAGAGTTCTATCCTCTGATGGACTCAAGTATATTTATCCGCAAATGGGAAACTGAAAAAGCAGCTCATCTGACTAAAGTAATGGCTAGCTTAGGAGATGAAGAATATAACCAGCAGGAATTTGCAACCTATATTGCTAAAAATCAATCAATCAACCCAAAGGAGACTGTTAGTCAATTTATTGACCGCCTATTCGATAAATTTATTGATGAAAAAGTGATTGAATATGAAGATGCCCGCCTCGAAAGTAAATATCCTGAGTTCAGAGATTTAATAAAAGAGTATCGCGATGGTATTTTACTTTTTGAACTTACCGACGAAAAGGTATGGAGCAAAGCTATTAAAGACACCACAGGCCTAAAAGAGTTTTACGAAAAACATCAAAATAATTATATGTGGGATAAGCGTGCCAATGCTATTTTGTTCGTTTCCAATACTAAAGTAGGAGCCGAAAAAGCATTATTGATGACACAACAACGTATGAGCGTTGATCAGATCAAAGAGTCTTTTGTCCATGATACCGTCAACACTATTAAGATTACAGAGAAAAAATTTTCAAAATGGGATAATGATATAATTGATAAAATAGAATGGATAGAGGGGACTTCTCCAATAATTCATGAGCCGGAAAAGGATTTTAGTTTTGCTATAATTAGATCCATCGTTGATCCCGAACCTAAAAGCCTGAGTGAGGCCAGAGGTATTATAACAGCCGACTATCAAAACTTTCTCGAACAGGAATGGCTAAAACAATTGCGAAAAAAATATACTGTAAACGTTAATCAAGACGTTCTTTCGCAAATAAAATAGCGCTGGTCTTGAAATTTCCTATTCTTACTTTTTTTCTTTTCCTACTTATTTTCAGTTCATGCATTAATGATCAACCGGTAACTGACGCAAAGCCTGTTGCCAAAGTTTATAATAATTATCTCTATGAATCTGAACTCTTAGGACTGGTTCCTTTTGGCGCTTCACAAGAGGACAGCATGGCTATCATCAGCAGCTACATCAATAATTGGATCAAAAAACAACTTTTGCTTACGCAGGCTGAGGAGAATCTGACCAAACAACAAAAAGATTTTTCCAAACAACTGGAAGAGTATCGCAATTCGTTAATCCTATACACCTATGAGAGTGAGCTGGTGCGTCAAAATTTGGACACAGTAGTTAGCATGTGGGAAATGGAAAGATATTACAATGA
>JAAYWF010000187.1 GCA_012516825.1 Lentimicrobium sp.
TATTTTCTCTAACAAAATTATTAATCACATCAGCTTTATACTCGGCTAAATTATTATATGAACCTGGTCCGGAATTTCCTCCTGATTTATATATGGCTTCCCAATACTCAGATGATGTTGTGAACTTTGGGACATTATTTATCTTTCGATAAAAATATCTGACTAAATCTCTCAACCCTGAAATTCTAAAGAATGTATTTTTTATTCTTTTCATAAATAATTGTTTTCACAAAACACGCTTATTTTTTATTAATGATTTACAACGGCTTGCGGTATGAAAAATTGCCGATTGAACATTGAAGGTTTTGTCTTGGCTTGGGCACAAGGTTCGGTGGTATGGAAGTTGCCGATTTCGATGCGCTGTTCCATAAAGTGTTACGAGCTATGCTGTTCAAATACCCATTGCACCGGCAATTAACTATACCGTGTGTTACCGCCTGGCATTCTTTGTTTTCAGTCATCATTTTTAGTTTTTTCTGTTTTTTTTCTGTTTTTTATTTGTAAATAAATCCGCTGTATATTTTTCGTAAAGCTCAAATAGATAAACCATTCTGTTGGCTTCGCTTGTAAACGGTTGCGGACGATAGGCCAAATCAACTGCTTTGTCTAATTCGTTGTGTGCTTTTACCAATTCGGGCGGCATTGTCAAAGGGTCGTAAAGGTCGGCAAGGCTGCTGTTAGAAAATTCCAAGCGAGTATCTAAAACCCTTTGGGCTGCGGTCTCTATTGCGGTTATTTGCTTTTCGGTTGGGTTTTCCGGCCAAGGGAAATTGTTGTAAACAATATTTGCTGAATAACGATAACGACTTTCTAAACGTCCGCAAACTGATTTTACCCAAGCCATATGCATTGCAGACATTAAAACTCCAAAATGAAAAACACCAACATTTGGAATTATATGACAACTATTGTTTGCAATATCATCTTTACTAAAAAATCCCATCGGAATATATTTTCTGTTTTCAGAAGTTGTACTTGGAATTAAAACATAATCGCTGTCGGGCTGTCTATCCTCGCCAAATAAGGTTGGAAAAGCTGCAAGTTTTTGAGTTGTTTCTCTCTTACTTTCAGCTCTTAGTTTTTTGACATTATCAACCCGTTCTGTTATGAGTTTTGCTTTTTTTAATTCAGTTGGATCAGCATTTTTAAGCCATAAACACCAACGTTTATGACCATTTAGAAACTCATGAGCTGAAATAAGGGGTTTGAAAAACTTTTCTGATTCTGGTTCTTTGGTCACAAACTCCTTTTTTTCTTCGTCTGTAAACAAAAAATTACCACCATCATTCGGCATACTTCCAAATGATATTTCCGGTACTTTGCAAATAGGAGTAGTTCTAGAAAATAAAAGAAAATCTTTCCCTTCAATTAAATAAGGATTGATGTTCTTCACTTTTATTTCGTGAGGTTCGCTTTTAACATCTTCGTACTCAAATATCCGTTTATTATTTGTGTCGTAATTGGCAAAGCCAACTATTACAACATGAACGGCAGCATTCCCTTTAGCTTCATTACTCCACCTAAAAGTACGATGAGCAAAATGAATTTTGATATTGTAATGATTAAACAACAGGTTCCACAAAATGCCCACTTGTTCGCCTTGTGTAATAGAATTGGTAGAAACAAAAGCAACTTTGGTTGGTGTGTTAGCTATTAGTTGAGCAGCTTTAACATACCACGCAGTTACATAATCCAATACGCCGAAACCTTTTACTCCCGAAAAAACTCTTTGCATATCGAGCTTTTGCTCATGGTTTTGTTCTTTCTTGCCAACAAAAGGCGGATTGCCAAGAATATAATCGAAATGGGTTTTACCTGAAAATGTTATAGGGTAAGTACCTTCAAAAACCTGTACTTTTTTACTGAATACATTCACGGTGTCGTAATAAACTTCGGGCTCATTTACCATAATTATATTGGTAGTATCAGCTTTTATATCAACTCCCACATGTTCGATGAGTGCCGACCAATCCATTTGAAGCGCATTTCCAACCACTATATGTGCCGCTTTTTCCAAAGGCAAACGGACGTAATATTGCCCAAACTCATTGCTTATCAGCATATTCATTTGGTGGTCAATCAGCCACATAGCTACTTCGGCAATTCGTGCAGGAAACTCTTCATATTCGATGCCGTAAAACTGGTCAACGTCCACAAGCATGATTTGGTCAATTTCAAAAACTTGTTGGGTACCATACAACTCTTTAAGAATCTCCATTTCCAACAATCGTAATTCCCGATAGGTGATAATTAAGAAGTTTCCACAACCGCAAGCAGGGTCAAGAAACTTTAGACTTCCGAGTTTTTGGTGAAATTCTTTGAGCTTGTTTTTATTGCTTTTTACCTTTTTAAATTCTGCTTGAAGTTCATCAAGGAAAAGAGGTTTTATCAGTTTGAGAATATTCTTTTCGGAGGTGTAATGTGCACCAAGATTTCTTCGCTCTTCCGGGTTCATTACACTTTGGAACATACTTCCAAAAATCGCAGGTGAAATTTTACCCCAATCAAGCGAACTGCATTCTAAAAGAATTTCACGCATTCTTGAGTTGAATGAAGCTATGGGCAAAGACTCTTGAAAAAGTTTTCCATTTACATGAGGAAAAGCAGCTAAATGTTCGTCAAGGTTTTTAAGCCTTCTGTCAGTTGGCGTATTAAGAACTTGAAAATAGAGAGCCAACCACGCTCCAAGGTCGCTTCCATCTTCGTTGGTTTTGAGTTCAATAAATTCTCTAAAGGTGTTTTTTTCAAAAATTCCTGTGTCGTCGGCAAAGAGGCAAAAAAGCAACCTTACCAAGAAAACCTCTAAAGGATGACCTTCATAACCGCTTTCTTCTAATTGGTCATAAAGTTTTCCCATTAACTCGGCAGCTTTGATATTTACAGGGTCTTCATCCTTGAAAGTCCGTTTTTGATAACCCGCGATAAAACCAAAGAGCTTAATATTTTTATGGAAATCTTTTATTCCAAACTCGTATTCTTTCTTATCGTCGAGGTCGTATAGTCTGAAGTTTTCAAAGTCAGAAACCAAAACATACTTTGGTAATTCATGTTCTTTGATTCCATAAAAGTAGTCAGTCGCTTGCTCAAAAGCTGCGTCAAGCTTTTTTCCTTTTGATTTGTGTTCAACAATCAGAGTTCCTT
The DNA here is from genome assembly GCA_012516825.1 of Lentimicrobium sp. GTDB lineage: Bacteria > Bacteroidota > Bacteroidia > Bacteroidales > 4484-276 > RZYY01. Next base: position 3,142 of record JAAYWF010000187.1, read on the forward strand.
TCCAAAAAAGGTCAATGAAGCCCTGTTTGTTATCTAATTTTTTTACCGGCTCTTCAAATGTGGCAACTCGTCTTCTTGAAATGCCGAACACATTAAAAAAGTCGTTCCAAAACGTGTCCTTTTCAGCACGTTCTCTGCTTTCGCCTTCCCATTCTTTTGTAAATTTTAAGGCTCGGTCTTTTATTTCATTCCAACTTAATGCCATTATTTAGTTTCTGTTACTTTGCATGTACACAACAAGTAATTCACGAAGCCAAAATACAAAATTTGTAAAGATAAAGATCTCAGGTCGTTTTTATTATCCACTTATTGCTTGGAATATAGCCATCATCGCTGTTAAGTCGAACAGTATGTGTATTATCATATTCGGCAATAGCCGTTTGCCGGACACAAAAATTACCCCGAAAACTACTGCAAAAGCAAAGTAAAAAAAGAATTGACTATATGCGGTTACTGCAACTATTCCATGAGTAAGCGTAAAAGCTATCCCTGCCGGTATGATTGCTAACCATTTGTTGACTTTTATGTCTATCAATTTGGTAATTGCGTAGCCGCGATAAACTATCTCTTCACAAAATCCCGCAGTAAAAACAGTTAGTATAAAAAAGATTCTTTGATTTGTTGTTTTAGGGAAGAAATTCGATAATCCCGCCAATTTATTCTCGTCTATAGAAACATACTTCAAAGACCACTCTGTAAAACCAAATACAAGCAGTGCAATAGCCAAGTATGAAAGTACGAAAATTACAGTCTTTTTTTTGTTTAATCCGTACCCAATATCACGGAATGATTTGTTTTCCTGTTTCAGAAATGCTCTGACTATTAGTACACTTATCCAATGCAGAACAATTATTCCGCTCCAAAAAGGGATAAACAGATCGCTGTTCCCTTTTACAAATAGTTTGTTTGCCCAAGGTGTCAGGCTGTACACAAAGTAAATTAACGGAAATCCAACTAAAACAATTAATAAGTTTCTTTTTGACTTGTTCATCTTTGTTCGTTTTTAGATGATATACATCGTGTATTGTGTAAAGATACTTAATCATATAGATAAATCATGTTCGTTGTATCTGAAATCATGGTTTCGTCATCAAATATTACATTAACCGCAAATCTATGGTATGAATTTTTGTTTGGCGTTTCATTGAATTTTAAATAAACAATTTCTGCCGGCAGTCTGCCGTATTGCTGATTAAGAATATTAATTAATGTTTCTTTAGTTCCGTCAAATCCCATAGCGTATCCAAAAACTTTATAACTCACAACTAATTCAGAACCCTCTAATTTGTCATCGTTAAATTTATTAATCGTGATAATTTGAACATCAGAGACCTTTTTGATTGATTCATATATAGGTTCACAATCAAATGCGTACAAATTATTTGAAAGATTAAAATTTAAACATGCTACACGAGTATATCCCAAATCAATCTGTCCGATCAATTGGTCATATTTGATAGAATCCAAATCATTTACTGATCCTTGGATAATCTTATTTTCAAAAGTTAGGGCAACTTTTGAAAATTCAAAGTTAAAACCTTCTTCATTGCAACAACTTATTATAAATCTAGTCATCGCAAAAAGCAAAATAATAATTAGAGTCTTTTTTATCATATCTTATTGTTTTAGCGTTTGATCTCAATATTTTAGAGTAACGAGTATTTTATCTGTTTTCTTTATTCATCGTCACATTTCTTAAATCTTCGCTAATTGTTTCGCTACAAGTCTTTCTAAATTTTGCAAGAGGATTTGATTCACCATTAATGCGCTTTCGATAGGAAAATACTTCCGTTGAACCATCCTTTCTTATTAGTTCAAAACATTTTGTTTTATATCTAACTTCAATTACCTGATTTTTTTTAATTCCGCATACAATTTTTTCCTCTTTGTCAGGATGATTCTCAATTAATTCAACTAAATCTTTGAAGTCATTTTCATTAATAGTCTGTATTGGCTTATATGAGTTTACAATATTCTTGAAATAGGCTAAAGCGTCTTTCTTATGTTTAAATTCTATATTTCTGATTATCATTTTGCAAGCTCGTCTTTTTCTATATTAATGCTAACAAATGGGTAACGTAATAATACCTTAAACTATTGAAGCGTAGCCGGTTTTGTAATTTTGTACAAACATAATGGTTTATTTAAACCTTTCGCAAGCGATTCCAAAAAATTTTTTACCATTTTCGCTCTCTTTCAAAAGCCATGTTTTTGGTCTGTGTTTTTATAATATTTCCGCAATATTCCGATTGGTTTGTCCGAAATAGTGGCAGTATCTATTTTCTATTTACTTTTGATCTCCAAAAGAAAATCGAATTTTCAATCATTTGCAAATTATGATATATCTTGCTCCGATGCAAGGATATACCGAAGCAGAGTTCAGGTTGGCCTGGGCGATGTTTTTCTCCGGGATAGATGTTGCAGTAAGTCCTTTTATCCCTTTATCCGAAGGCATTGTTTTTCGGGCTAAACACCTGAACGATATCATGCCCGGTAGAAACCAAAAATTAGCGGTCGTACCACAGGTTTTAGGAAATAATTCAGAACAAATCATTAGGCTTGCTCGCCGGATTGCTGATTTAGGCTACGAAACTATAAACTGGAATTTAGGCTGTCCTAAAATTTCGGTAGCCAAGAAACAACGTGGTTCAGGACTGTTACCTTTCCCCAACAAGATCAGATCAATACTCGATCAGGTTATACCCAACATTCCTGTACAACTCTCTATAAAAACACGATTAGGCTTTCAATCGCCGGATGAATTTTACGAACTTTTGCCCGTTTACAACGATTATCCTTTACAAAGCCTGATTATCCATCCGAGAATCGGGAGTCAGATGTACGAAGGTAATCTCTTTTTAGAGGTTTTAGATCAAACCATAAACCTGGTTAAACACACCATAGTTTTTAGCGGCGACATTTCCAACATCAGAAGTTTTGAAGCTTTGCGAAAAAGATATCCAACGATTGAACACTGGATGTTAGGTCGGGGGGTTTTAGTTAATCCATTTTTGCCTGAAATAATATTAAAAGGATCCCAGCATTTAGACGAAGCTACAATACGCCACAAGCAATACTACTTCGCAGAAGAGCTTTACTGCGGGCTGAAAGATAAACTCCGAAATGAACATACTGTTTTAAATAAACTGAAAGATTATTGGTCATATTTCGCAAGATGGCTCACCGGCGAGCAACAAGTTTTCGATACTCTATCAAGGCTTCATTCATTAAAAGAGTTCATTCATGTTTCAAATATTGTTTTACGGAATAATCCATTGGCATCGTTCGAAACAAGGATTGCAAGACCTGTTGGGAAAGGTATTCAAGTGTAGGTAATCTGCACCGCGGCAATCTCTACTGAACAAACACTAAATCTGGATTTTCATCATAACATCAATAAACTATTTCAAAAAAAAACTCTGCTTTGATTGCTTTGGCATAAAGAAAAAACTGAGATGTTATTTCATTTTTTCTAATTTTGCCGACTATGAATAATATACGAAACTTTTGTATTATCGCCCATATAGATCACGGTAAAAGTACGCTTGCCGATCGTTTGCTTGATATGACCGAGACACTCACCGAGCGTACTAAAAAGGATCAGATACTTGATAATATGGATTTGGAGCGCGAGCGCGGCATAACCATTAAAAGCCACGCTATCCAGATGGTTTATCATTTTAATAATAAAAACTACATACTAAACCTGATTGACACTCCCGGCCACGTGGATTTTTCCTATGAAGTTTCGCGTTCAATAGCAGCCTGCGAAGGCGCATTACTAATTGTAGATGCCACCCAAGGAATACAGGCACAAACAATATCTAATCTCTATCTGGCTCTCGACCATGATCTTACAATAATTCCGGTTCTCAACAAAGTTGACCTTGAACAAGCAATGATTGAAGAAGTAAAGGATCAGATTGTGGACCTGTTAGGCTGCAATCGGGATGAAATAATCGAGGCAAGCGGCAAAACAGGCTATGGCGTAGAAGAGATTCTTGAAGCAATAGTAGATCGTATTCCCGAGCCACAAGGCGACCCCGAAGCTCCATTGCAGGCGCTGATTTTCGATTCGGTTTTTAACTCATACAGA
>JAAYWF010000188.1 GCA_012516825.1 Lentimicrobium sp.
ATCGGCATTAAGAGTATTTTTTGTAAGGATCCCGGTTTTTCCAGCTCCATAAATGATAACATTAATAGTATCTCTACCCCCTTTTAAAAGATTAATCCACACTATCTTTGCAACAAGCCGGGTGAATATCATTAAAAACAATGTAGTAAGAGTATGTATGATAATGATACTGAGAGGGATTACCTTTTTGATTGGCCAACCGTACAGGACAATAATAAAATTAAGAAAAATAACAGTTAAAAATACGATGCCGGCAGCTTTGAAAATCCTGATTACATCATCGGTGCTTGTATGCCGGATAATCCCTACATACGAACGGGAAATAATAAAGGCAATAGCGGAAATTATTAAAATTATCGGCAGGTATAAAGGCAATTTCCACTGACTGATTTCTGTAATAACAAAATTGAAACGGATTAGATAAGCTGCAACAAATGAAAAAGCAACGATGATCAAGTCTGTAACCAAAACTACATAACCTGAAATAAAACGATTGGAATATTTGAGTAAATGTTTTCTAATACTCATGTTTTGTATTCTATAAGGTTGACATTTATATTATTATAAGTGGCATTTTGTCAGTTTGATTTACAAAACTACAATTATTTTTTTTTGGAGCGCAGAAAAAGAAAATCCTAAAACGTAATTTAAGCTATAAGCCAATAAAAAGACGGAGCCTTAAAGTTAAAATAAAGAATAAAAAAATTAAATCTAAAATTTTAAGCTTAACACTTCGTAAGCCCATTATAGTTGGAAATTCCGGATTAAATGATAGTGTTGAAAAAATGAAAGCTGCTTCACAAGTTGCCCTAATGTTTCAGAAGTGTTATCAGCATTATACCGTAATGGAGTCGGTTTTATAGGTCAGATGTTTGAAGATGTTAAACGTTGGATGCAACATGAAAACTACTCCAATCCCGAAGTTTCAACCCTGTTGCACACGAACGCTTACAGTTTATGAAAAACTTTAGACATTTTATGCATTATTACCATTCACTATTCGTTTAATTTAATCAATCTTAATGTTACTCTTTCTAAAGTGATATTAAGGCGGTTTATTTTGGCATGATTTTCGACAATGCGAAAAAAATTAGTAAACAAAAAAATATTCTTCAATGAGCGACTCAATCGAAAAAGTAAAGTGTCTTATCATAGGATCGGGGCCGGCTGGTTATACCGCTGCTATTTACGCAGCACGTGCCGACTTGCATCCAGTGATGTATCAAGGTATGCAGCCCGGCGGGCAATTAACCATAACAACAGAAGTTGAAAACTTCCCAGGATATCCTAAAGGTATTCAGGGACCACAGATGATGGAGGAGATAAAACAGCAGGCCGAACGTTTTAACACCGACATACGTTGGGGTGAGATTGTTGAAATAGACCTTTCAAAGCGTCCTTTTAAAGCTAAAGCTGACGACGGGAAAGAAATTTTGGCAGAGACGGTAATTATTGCTACCGGTGCATCGGCAAAATGGCTTGGTTTGCCATCGGAGCAGGAGTATAACGGATACGGAGTATCGGCTTGCGCTACTTGCGACGGCTATTTTTATAAAGATAAAGTAGTAGCCGTTGTTGGTGGAGGTGATACCGCAGCTGAAGAGGCCTCCTATCTTGCAAAATTGAGTAAAAAGGTATATGTTATCCATCGCCGCAACGAACTGAGGGCTTCTAAGGCTATGCAAAAGCGGCTTTTAAAACTTCCTAATGTCGAAATGGTATGGGATAGTATTCCTAAAGAAATTACCGGTAAACAGGAGGGCTTTTCGAAAGCAGTTACAGGGGTAATCGTAGAGAATGTTAAAACTGGTGAGATCAAAAATATTGAGATAGATGGCTTTTTTGTTGCTATCGGACATCAGCCCAATTCAAATATTTTTAAAGGTCAGTTAGAAATGGACGACGCCGGATATCTTATCACAGCGCCAGATTCTACAGCTACTAACGTGCCTGGAGTGTTCGCAGCAGGAGATATTCAGGATAAGATATACCGGCAGGCTGTAACTGCTGCCGGGTCAGGTTGTATGGCAGCTCTTGAAGCCGAGCGTTTTCTAGCCGATCAGGATTAACCTAACTTAAGCGTTTGATGATGAGTAAATGATTAAGTGTTTCTAATAAACACAACAGTACCTAACGTATTTAATCGTGAGTACCATCACTATACCAGTGATCCAGCCGAAAGGGCTTTATTTTGATTAATTCGGGTTAATGTATAAAAATTTTGACTTATTCGAAAAGGCTTCTAATCAAAGCAGCTTTTTCGCTTTCATCTCTATCGAGTCTTAAACAAATGATGATGATATTTTTCTACTTTTGTGAAAAATATCAATTGATGAAAAATATTAATCTTGATGCTACTGGATCTTCCCTTTCAGCAGGCGAGAAAGAGATTGAAAAAGTGCTTCGGCCCACACATTTTAACGACTTTGCAGGACAAGCACAGGTGGTGGAGAACCTGAAAGTGTTTGTACAAGCTGCTAAGCTACGAAACGAAGCGCTTGATCATGTGCTTTTGCATGGGCCGCCAGGATTAGGTAAAACTACCCTCTCCTACATTATTGCCAATGAACTTGAGGTGGGAATAAAAGTGTCATCAGGCCCTGTATTGGATAAACCGGGCGATTTAGCCGGATTACTTACCAATTTGGAAAAAGATGACGTCCTTTTCATTGATGAAATTCATCGCCTAACACCACTTGTGGAAGAGTATCTATATTCTGCCATGGAGGATTACAAAATTGATATTATGATCGAAACAGGCCCTAATGCCCGTAGTGTGCAGATATCTTTAAACCCTTTTACCTTGATTGGTGCAACCACCCGCTCAGGATTGCTTACTGCGCCTTTACGGTCGCGCTTCGGAATAAATCTTCGTTTGGCTTATTACGATGCAGTAACTCTTATGGGAATAGTAAAACGATCGGCAAGTATTTTAAAAGTTGATATTTTGGATGAAGCTGCTGCTGAAATAGCCAGGCGTAGTCGTGGTACGCCACGTATCGCCAATCTTCTTTTGCGACGTGTGCGCGACTTTGCTCAAATAAAAAGCGACGGTACAATAAAAATGCCTATTGTTCAGCTTGCCTTAGAAGCGCTTAATGTTGATAAATACGGCTTAGATGAAATGGATAATAAAATTCTTTCGGTTATAATAGACAAATTTGGTGGTGGCCCTGTTGGTCTTACTACAATAGCAACGGCTGTTGGTGAAGATCCAGGAACTATCGAGGAGGTGTATGAGCCATTTCTGATAATGGAAGGTTACTTGATGCGTACACCAAGAGGTAGAGAAGCTACCGAAATAGCATACCACCATTTGGGCAAGACAAAAAACTCTGAACAAGGAAGATTGTTCTAATTCCAAATTATTAAGAATATTATCCTTTTAAACTTGATCAAGCACTTGAGAATGTTTGATCGAGTTGCTATTTTCAAATATTTTATCAAATATTTCTCAACAGAAATAATCATTATTTCAGCCAAAAGGATTTTTTTTATTTGATTTGAGTTTAATCTTTGTCGGCTCTATTCACTTATAATGAAGTAGATTGCAGCTCATTAGATATTGATTTGCGTAGATAGAATTATTCCAAATTTAAAAATCTTATTAAAATAAGGCAAATTGTTTTTCGATAAGTTTTACTTTTGTTGCTGTTAGCAATAAATTTATTGTTTAATGTATCAATTAAACTCATTTGCGGTATGGAGAAAATTCCAGCTATTTTTTGGTTAGCGCCAGTTGTTTCGGTGCTTGCTCTGTCGTTTGCTTATTACTTTTTCAAAAAAATGATGGAAGCGCCGGAGGGTACGGATGTTATGAAAAAAATTGCCACTCATGTGCGTAAGGGTGCGCGCGCATATTTGCGTCAGCAATATAAAGTGGTGGGTATTGTATTTATTATCATTACTGTTATTTTCAGTATAATGGCTTATGGTTTGGGGATACAAAATCCTTGGGTCCCTTTTGCATTTTTAACGGGTGGTACCTTTTCTGGTTTAGCAGGTTACTTTGGCATGAAAGCGGCAACCTTTGCTTCCTCTCGTGTTGCCAATGCTTGTCGTACTTGTCTTGACGGTGGCTTGCGTCTTGCTTTCAGAAGTGGCGCCGTGTTGGGTTTGACGGTCGTTGGCTTGGTTTTACTTGATATTTCGTTATGGTTTATAGTTCTTAACCTTGCTATTCCAGAAACTACTCCTGGAATAAAGCTTTTAACAATTACTGCAACTATGCTTACTTTTGGTATGGGTGCGTCAACACAAGCTTTGTTTGCACGTGTTGGAGGCGGTATTTATACAAAGGCAGCCGATGTTGGGGCTGATTTAGTTGGGAAAATTGAAGCTAATATTCCTGAAGACGACCCTCGTAACCCAGCAACCATTGCCGATAATGTTGGAGATAATGTAGGAGATGTCGCTGGTATGGGAGCCGATCTTTTTGAGTCATTTGCCGGATCAATTCTCGCCACCTCCCTGTTAGGCGCTGCAGCTTACCTCTCTTATGGCGAAAAAATTCAAATAAATGCTGTATTAGCTCCGTTACTTATTGCCGCAGTGGGAACATTGCTTTCCATCCTCGGCGTTTTTTTGGTAAAGACTAAAGAAGGCGCTACTCAAAAGCAATTACTAAGGGCCCTCGGTTTTGGTGTAAACTCTTCCGCATTTTTCATTGTAATATTTTCATTTGTAATACTCTATTTTCTTAATATTCCAAATTATGTTGGGCTGTGGGGGTCAATAGTTGTTGGCCTTTTAGCAGGTATTGGCATTGGGCAATCTACTGAATATTATACTGCATCAGCCTATAAACCAACAAAGATGATTGCTGCCAGTAGCCATACAGGTCCTGCAACGGTTATTATATCCGGAGTAGGTATTGGTCTTATTTCTACTGCAATACCGTTAATTATCGTTGTTGTCGCTATTACGCTTGCCTACGGTTTCGCCACTCCAAATCTATTTTCCTTTGATGCTGAAAGCATTAACTATGGCCTTTATGGTATTGGTATTGCATCAGTAGGTATGCTTTCTACTTTAGGGATCACATTAGCTACCGATGCTTATGGCCCAATTGCCGATAATGCCGGTGGGAATGCCGAAATGGCACACCTTGGCAAAGAGGTTCGCCAGCGTACTGACGCGCTTGATTCATTAGGAAATACTACTGCTGCAACAGGGAAAGGATTTGCGATAGGAAGCGCTGCTTTAACAGCGCTTGCGCTTTTAGCCGCTTACTTCGAAGAAGTGAAGATGATGTTTGTGAATTTTCTGGGGCGCTCAGATGAGTTGATCAATGGCGTTCCTGCTAAAGATGCCCAGTTCATTGACTTCATATATTATTATGATATTCATTTGATGAATGCCAAAGTGTTGGTAGGTGTAATGATTGGGGTTATGTCAGTATTTCTGTTTAGCGGCCTTACTATGAATGCTGTTGGTCGTGCAGCAGGGAAGATGGTTGATGAAGTCCGTCGTCAGTTTCGTGAAATAAAGGGTATTATGGAAGAAAAAGCTGAACCTGATTATGCACGTTGTGTTGAGATATCAACAAAAGGCGCTCAGAGAGAAATGCTTATTCCATCCTTGCTTGCTCTTTTTATTCCAATATTTGTCGGTTTGATATTTGGCGTGCCCGCTGTAACCGGTTTGTTAATCGGCACCATAAGCGCCGGTTTTGCTCTTGCAATCTTCATGGCAAATGCCGGCGGCGCATGGGACAATGCAAAGAAATACATTGAAGAGGGGAACTACGGCGGAAAAGGGTCGGACGATCACAAAGCAGCAGTTATTGGCGACACCGTGGGCGATCCGTTCAAGGATACCTCAGGGCCAAGTCTTAATATTCTAATCAAACTTATGTCTATGGCTGCCGTAGTAACTGCTGGAGTAGCAGTTTCGTACCACTTGCTTTAATATTTGTTGAAAAATAGTAAAAGCCGTTCTGTAAATACTTGATATAGAGCGGTTTTTTTAATGTATCAAATGATTAATAATATCATTTTAAGTAAAAACCTATTATTTACTATCTTCGCACCATCGTATTTTATTTAAAAAGAATAATTTAATGGAAAATTACAAAAAGTATAATAATCTGATTGGATGGAGTATTTGGTTGATAGCTACGATAGTATATTTTTCAACTATTGAGCCTACAGCAAGCTGGTGGGATTGTGGCGAGTATATAGCTACTTCATATAAACTCCAAGTAGGGCATCCGCCGGGAGCTCCGTTTTTTCAGTTAGTTGGCAGGATTTTTTCTTTATTTGCATTTGGCAACGTTTCCAAAGTTGCATTGATGATTAATGTAATGTCAGCTCTATCTAGCAGCTTTACGATATTATTTCTTTTTTGGAGTATAACCATCATTGCTCGTAAGTTAGCATTGTTAAATGGTAGCATGACTACCGGAAAAATGATAGCCGTTTTTGGAAGTGGTGTGGTAGGTGCATTGGCATATACGTTCAGTGATTCATTTTGGTTTTCAGCTATCGAAGGCGAAGTTTATGCGTTGTCTTCTTTATTTACCGCGATAGTATTTTGGGCTATCCTACGATGGGAAGCCGAAGAGGGAAAATCGCACTCATCACGATGGCTTTTACTGATAGCCTATTTGATAGGACTTTCAATTGGCGTGCATCTGCTCAGTTTGTTAGTTATCCCGGCTATAGTTTTTGTGCTTTATTTCAAAAAATACAAGCCTTCGCTTAAAGGCATGTTGGTAGCAGGCGTTATATCCATTATTATCCTGGCCTTTATTATGTATGCCGTAATTCCTGAGATTGTTAATCTATTTGGACACACAGAAATACTTTTTGTAAATACTTTCAGGCTACCTTTTAATTCAGGTACTATTTTCCTGGCAATACTTCTGGTTACTTTAATTGTATTATTTATTAAAGTTACCACTATAACTAACAACACTCTTAGAAATGTTACAATAGGATTATCATTAATACTTTTTTCACTTATTCTGGCTGAAAGCACCTCCGCCGGTGATTTCTTTTTTAGGTTGTTAATGGGTGGTTTGATAGCGGGCGGCATTTATCTCTTCCGTCATAAGAAAGCATATCTCAATTTGGTAGCGCTTAGCTTCGCTTTTTTACTAATAGGTTATTCAAGTTTCATTTTGATAATCATCAGAGCAAATGCGAATACGCCAATAAATGAAAATAGTCCCGATGATGCTATTGGGCTTTTATCCTATTTAAACCGTGAACAATATGGCAGTATTCCTTTGGTATATGGCCCTTATTACAATGCAAAAGTTATTGATTATAAGGATGGCAGCCCTTTGTATATCCGCGATACAAAAGAAGGGAAGTATAGAATTGCCGATTTACGTAAAGACTCAGAGCCTGTTCACGATCCCGAATTCTGTACACTGTTTCCGAGGATGTGGTACAACTTAAAAAATACGCAGATCAATGAATACAAACGTTGGGGGAAAATAAAAGGTGTGCCTGTCAGAAGTGTGAATGAACGAGGGGAAACAGAGGTGATTTACAAACCTACATTCGCGGAGAACTTGAGATATTTTTTCCGCTATCAGGTGGGGTTTATGTATATGCGTTATTTTATGTGGAATTTTTCGGGTAGGCAAAATGATATTCAAGGGCATGGTGAAGTGGAAAACGGAAATTGGATAACAGGATTTAACAATTTAGATGCTAAAAGACTTGGAGATCAGAAAGACCTGCCGCCAAGCATGCAAAACTGGGGTAACAATAAGTTTTATATGTTGCCATTACTATTGGGACTTATCGGTCTGTTTTTTCAGTTCAACCGGGATTATAAAAACGGAATTGTGATAACCTTGCTCTTTATTATGACCGGCTTAGCCATTGTTGTCTATTTAAACCAATATCCAATTCAACCCCGTGAGCGTGATTATGCCTATGTCGGCTCTTTCTATGCATTTGCCATTTGGATAGGCCTTGGAGTATATGCTATTTTTAATTCGTTGAATAAATTTCTTAGTCAATCTCTATCGGCAATACTTACCACTATTGTTACTTTAGTGTTAGTTCCCGGAGTTATGGCTAAAGATGGTTGGGACGACCATAATCGCTCTGGCAAGTATGCAGCTCTCGATTTTGCAATTAATTATTTGGAATCGTGCGAACCAAATGCTGTTATTTTTACTAATGGCGACAACGATACTTTCCCTCTTTGGTATGCACAAGAGGTGGAAGGAGTGAGGCCCGATATCCGAGTGGTAAATTTTATGCTCGCCTCAGGAGAATGGTACATACACCAAAAGATGAGAATGGTATATGATTCACCACCCTTGCGGTTTACTATCAGTAGGGAAAATTATGATAAAGGGGTTAACAATTATGTGCCTTACCTCGATCGTATTTCGGGCAGGTGGGAGTTAAAAGAGATTATTGATTTTATTGCAAACAACGATAACCGAACGAGAATACAGCTTCAGGATGGAACCTATATCAATTATCTTCCTACGAAAAACCTAAAAATTACCTTAGATGCTGACGATCTTATCAGACGAGGAATTGTAAACGAAGAAAAAAGAGACAGAATACCTCAGGAAATCTCGTGGGACGTAAATCAAAAAATCCTATATAAGAATGACTTGATGATGCTCGATTTTATTGCAACTAATAATTGGGAACGACCAATCTATTTTACCAGTCCATCTACTGTTGAAGGAGTATTTGATTTGACCAAATATTGCCATTTAGAGGGGCTTGCTTATCGGTTTATGCCGCTTCTTGCCGATCATCTTATGGAAGGAATTGGAGGTATAAATGTTGACCGATGCTATGATTTGTTGGTAAATAAAGCTCGCTGGGGTAGGCTTAACGAACCCAATGTATATGTTGACGCTGAAAGCCGTCGAAATTCTATTATGCCAAAACAGAATTATTTACGACTTGCATCTGCACTTGTTGATCTCAATAAAATGGATTCTGCGGTCAGGGTACTCGATACCTGTCAGAAATACTTTCCTAACGACAAGATATATTACGATATGTACACCTTGCCAATGGTGGAATATTACTACGCAGCGGGAGCGCTGGAAAAAGGTAATGAGGTCTCAACTATTATTTTGAATAATTATGAAGCCGATCTTCAGTACTATGCTAAGCTTAGTAATTACTTCCGGGAATATTATTCGCAAGAGACCGAACGTGCATTTGCTATTCTACAGCATCTTGCATCCATTGCACGGCGTTACGACCAAGCCCCCCAAGCCGATAAGATAGAAAGCTCATTGAATTTGATATTGGAAAATTTTAAAATTTAAGTTTCCTAAATCTAAATTCAACCGTTTTCGCCGCAATTTTGTTCTATTTGGCGTTTTTTCAACTAAATTCTTAGTGTGCTTATTACAAGCATTTAATTTGGAATTATCTAAAGCGAATAAATGGCTCCTGACGAATGATCGGTTGTGGCGGCGGTTACGGAGGCAAGGCAGTTTGGCTTGTTGAGGTATCGCAGCAAACCGAGAAATGCAAAAATTAATGCCTCCTTGAAATTTATAATCTTATCTTCAGGGATAATCAGTGTATTATTATTAAGATCGCCGATTCTGTTGATCAAAAATTTGTTAAAAGCGC
>JAAYWF010000189.1 GCA_012516825.1 Lentimicrobium sp.
GCAAAAAGCTGCAATATTTTTTTAGCAACTCACGTATCTTGTAATCTTCCAAAAACTCTTTTTCCTCTTTTGAAATAAAAAGGGTTACTTCCGTTCCACGGTCTGCTTTATCGTCCTCCTCTAATGTATAATCGGGGCTTCCGTCGCAAGTCCATTTTACTGCTTTGGTCGGGCCTCCCTTTTTATATGTCTTGGATTTCAGTTCAACCTTGTCGGATACCATAAATGAGGAGTAGAAGCCAAGCCCGAAATGGCCTATTATTGCATTTTGTTCGGCTTCAGTTTTGGTTTTAAACTTCTTCACAAACTCCTCAGCGCTGGAAAAGGCAATCTGGTTTATATACTTATCCACCTCCTCGGCAGTCATCCCGATACCGCGGTCTTTAACAGTCAGTGTTCCTCTTTTTTTATCTATGCTTACGTGAATGGTCAAATCGCCAAGCTCTCCCTTAAAATGGCCCGTACTGGCAAGGGTTTTGAGCTTTTGAGTAGCATCTACGGCGTTGGAGATCAATTCGCGAAGGAAAATTTCATGGTCGGAATAGAGAAATTTTTTAATAATAGGGAAAATGTTTTCAGTCTGAACTTTGATTTTACCTTTTTGCATATCTAATTATTTTATAATGACCGCCCGGAAATCAAAGCCTATGCCATGCAAAAAGATGCTGACATTTTGACAAATAGAGATAATGTAAACAATTATAGGTAATCGGATCAAAAACAGACCTAAGCATCTAAGCCTTCCGACTTCAATCCTTTGCCAAGCAAAAAATCAAACACTTCATATATCAATTTCACATTTCCGCAAAGGTGATAGCTTCCTTATCAACAGGGAAACAGCCTTACAAAACTGCGAAACGGCGCTATACCTACGCCGATAGCTGTAAGGCATCGCTTAGGAATGGATTTGATCTCAACAACTGTTTACCTAAAGCAACAAAAGGGCGCAAACAGATAAAAAATATCAGGTAATGTTGTTTTCTAGACAACACCGTTTTGGGGAACAAAAAAAACCCTGACTAGCAGCGGTTTTCGATAGTGTCAGGGTAATTTTTTGAGGTAAAAAAATCAATAGCGCTGACTTTTAAACTCCTCCATCTCTTTTTCAAAAGTCTCTTTAAACTTCTCGTACTGGAAATCGAGTTTTAGTTTTTCGTCATCCGAAATCCTTTTTATCACTCCATTAGCTATCTCATCTCCGGCCAGCTCGATAGCCACATAACATTTATAATTTCCATCGGTAGTTTTTGTGTACTCTTCGCAAATAATCCTGACACCATTTAGCTTTTGATTTACCACCTCTCGCGAAAGACCTTCGTATCTCTCCTTGTCTTCGATTGTTTTGTCAACGGCATAGCTGTTGAAATAATTATCAATCACAGCCTTTACGGTAATTTCTATTGAGCTTGCGAGCGCCAGGCGTGCATTACTCATCGCCTTGCGCTTTGCCATTGATTGGTTTGCACTCTCGGCCACATCGTTTGCCCGAAAATATTTGTTATCGGTAAAATATTCAGGGCCAGAGCAGTAAACAATAATCTTTTCTTCGCCTGAGGCAACTTTAACAGCCTTTTTGGACGATTTGCAACTATGAAATAGAGGGGTTGCAACAAAAGCTAAAAGTAGTAAAGCGCCAAACGACAGTAACGGATACCTTTTCATAAATATTTATTTTTTATTAA
>JAAYWF010000190.1 GCA_012516825.1 Lentimicrobium sp.
GGTTAGAACAACTTGTTCTTTTCCAATAAAATAATTTTACTTAACCAGCAGCTTAATCGTTTGATTGAATTCGTAGCTTCTTATTTTTGCAAAGTAGATGCCTGGCATTAGTTTTTTGTTCGGTTTCCAGTCAAGGTGCGGGTTGGTGGGTGATATTTCGTGGGTTATTTCGTCCACTAATTCACCAGTGATCGTATAAATTTGGAGGTTTATTCTTTGTTGTTCATCTGGGTTTAAGCTGAAATGGAATTCTCCATTTGATGGGTTGGGATAAACAAAAAATACTTTATCAGGGTTGACATTTTGTTCGTCAATGTAGGTGTTAAGCCACTCCGGTTTTTCAATTTTTTGAGTTGAAAAGAGTCGGTATTCTCCGGCAGCGAGATTAATAGTGGAGTTATCATTATCTATCTCAATTTCGGATTGGCTGTAAAACTCATACCACTTTCCAAGGCTTGTCCAGCCAGGTGTAATGGTGGAGGCCGAAGTTTCAAAATTACCCACTATTACAACATCCATTGTGTTATGGCGTAAGATAATGGATTTGTTAGCGTCTGTTACCTGAAGCGTAAAATCATCTGTTTTAAATACATCATGATTTTTTTTGAGGTCAATAAGCGCTGCATAAACATTAAAAAGATACTTTCGGCGCCAGTCGTTTAGATACTGCCATCGTATTGGCTTTTGTCCGGTTCGTCCGTTTTGCTCAATAGTAACATCGTATCCATATTCTCCAAACTGCCATATCATTTTGGGGCCTGGTATTGTAAAAAAGAAGTTGGCAGCCAGTTCCATTCGTTGCAAAGCTGTGGTAGTATCTTTTATGTTGTATCCGGCTTCAGAATTTCCGTACATATAATTTTTGTAGAGTAGCCTCTCTTCATCATGGCTTTCCATATAACCTATAACATGAGGTTTGTTCCATCCTCGTTTTTTATAGGATATCCATGAAAAATCTGATTTGTTGTTGTTGTGGTAGCCCATGGTGGCTTCGTTGTAGTTGTAGTTAAGGTTACCCCATATCAACATTCCCATATTAGCCAGAACAGTCTCTTCCGAGTTTTCGGCAAAATGTTCAAGGATTACATAAGCATCAGGTTTTATTTGCCAGATGTAGGTTGAGTATTCATCCCATATATTGATTCTCGATTGGTCATATTGCCCCCAGGCAGCGGTGTTGCCGAGCGTATTTTTTTGAGTAAAGCCTTTTGAGAGGTCGAATCGGAAGCCATCTATTTTATATTCTGTAATCCAGAAATTGACCACTCGTTTTGTGAAAGCTTTGGTTGCCTGGCTTTCATGATTGAAGTCATAGCCAACGTTGAAGTCATGTTTAGCAATTGGATTATAAAACGGACTATTTGCAGAAGGGCGCTTGTTGACTTTGTCCCAGTATAACATAACATAAGGGGATGTGCCAAAGGAGTGGTTAAGCACAATGTCTAAAACCACGGCGATACCGTTGGCATGACAGAGGTCAATAAAGGTTTTCAAGGTGTTTTTAGGGCCATAGTACTTATCGGGAGCAAAATAATAGTTAGGATTATATCCCCATGATATGTTACCTTCAAATTCGCTTACAGGCATCAGCTCTATTACATTAACTCCCAATCTTTTGAAATAATTGATAGTGTCGGATAGGCTTTGGTAAGAGTGCAATGCGGTAAAATCGCGAATCAATAATTCGTAAACTACCATATCCTCTACTGCCGGAGGTGTAAAGTCGTTTATCTGCCAAGAGTATGGCTGTTGAGCAGTTTGTAATACTGTGGCAATGCCGGTGGTCATTCCGGTAGGGTAGAGTATCAGGTCAGGATAAGTAGAATTACTGATATACTTATCATCCCACGGGTCGCTTACCTTTTCGGCAAAGGGATCGCCAATACGGATTTCACCATCTACCTCATACTGAAAGATATATTCCTTGCCGGCCTCCAGATCATTGATTTGTATCCAGTAACGGTTATGATCGGGAGTTTTTTTCATGTAAAAGTCTTTATCATACTCCCAGTTGTTGAAATCGCCAAGGACGAACACATACCCCTTATAAGGCGCATACAACGATAATATTACCGTATTGTCATCAATATAGTTGATCCCATCTTCAATTCCGGAGGGTATGGTCGCCGTATCGGGCAAGGGTATTACAAAATAGTAAAATGACTTGTTGGCACTCTCCTCATTCTTTTTTGCTAAAATATTCACATCAACATCGTTCCAGTAGCCCATAAAGTTTTCGGCTAAAAGGTTATATTCGATCTCGATCCCCTCGACAGCGAGCCTGAGTTCATTATTCACAAAAAGAAAGATAGAGTCGGCCTGTGGGCTTATGGCATTAACGGGAATGATTTCATTCTCTTTAACCATTATTCTCTCTTTGTCCGGAGATGTTATGTTAATGCTCAAGCCTGATTCGTAAACATCAACAAACAGATCGGGAACCGTTTGTATATTAGCATTGGCGCTACGAAACACGAAGGCCATTTTTCGTATTATCTTATTATCAGGGACATTATAAAACGACCGTATTGAGGGCGAGATGTTGAGCGTGTATTGTTTATCGCTTATTCTGGTAAGTTTAGGCTGTGTCTGGTTGTTACCCCAATTTCCGATAACATATTGCCAACTGTTGCTTCCTTCCAATATCACGCCCGTATGAGTATATAGGTCGCCGGTATAGTTTTCCAATGCTGTGCCGGTGGCGTCGAAGGTGATCAGCACTTCATCAGAATCAATGGGAAATTGTGGCTCAGTAGTGATTTGATTAAAAACATATTGAGTCAAAAAAAGAAAAGCAAGTAGGAGATAATGACGTTTCATTAGCATAAATTTGACAGATTATTTTAATGAAGCGCAAAGTTAATCAGAAAAATATTAAGCTGCAGACTATCTGTTATAATAATGAAGATCAGTAAGTTAATCTTATCTGCTTTTCAGGCTTGCGATTGATAATAGAAGGCCAAGCACAACGCCAAGAATTGCTGCAAAAAGGATACGCATATCGGAGGGCAGCAGAAAAGTAATGGTATGAGCAGGGTACCAAAAGAGAGGGATTGTTTTCTTGAAAACGAAATTCCATTGAACATCCCAATTCATCTCTCTCATAATTTTTCCTATTGGTATTGGGGTAAACAGGCCTTTAAGCGTACCTCCGGTATTTAGAATATGCGTATCTGTAATCTTGTGAACGGTCATAAAAACGGGAGCAAAAAAGCTGTTCATTGTAACGCTTACAGCTACTGCTGTTAAGAGCTGTAGTCCTGAAAATGTCTCAAAGAAATTTTGATTAAGTATTTCCGAAGGCGAGGCCTCTCCGTAGTTAATACCCATAGCAGCCAACATTTGCGGTGCGCCTTCGCCAAAAATCACAAATGACATTTTAATGGCCATACCTAAAAACCCCCAAACTATAGCTCGTGGCAAAATACCGAACCCTTTCTGATAATAATTGCCTGTCCTTATTCGCAAGCCAATTACTTCGCCTGTCGTTGACAGAATGGCAAATTTGATAAAACTGATCCAAAACGGATGATTGAGGTTGAAAGCGTGATAGAAGCTAATAAACGGCTTTACAACAAAAAATGGCAGCATGAAAATAACAACGCCGCACAGAAATAAGAGGTCTTTCTTTTTCACTTAATTAGATTTTAAAATTAATACAAACATATCGTAAATCTGGCATTTGGGAAAATAAATTTTCAATTAAATTCAAATTTAGGAAAAAGAGTTTATTTTTGTTTTAGTTATTTGCATTAACCATCATACGATATGGATGTTTTAAAATTGAAAAAAATGAGGTTTAAAAGATCTTTTTTGCTGCTTTTTACATTTGCTATTTTGCTTTTTTCGTGTAGCAAAATAATGGATGATTTGGATTTCAACAAATTTGCGCAAATTGATTGGAGTCCGGAGTATGCTATTCCTTTGGTTTATTCTGAATTTGCCATTAAGGATTTTTTTTCGGAGGAAAATCAGAAATTTATTAAAACGGATGATAATGGACTGATAAGTCTTGTTTACCAAAGTAAAAACCTATCATCAGATAGAGCTGAGGGCTATTTTTTCTTAGATGATCGCCATTTCGGACACACCTTTCCTTTGTTGATATTTCCATCGGTCAATCCCGATACAATTATTATGGAGTTTTCGTTCACATTTTATTCTTCAAGTGAAAGCAAGCGTATTGATAGTGTTTTTTTTAAGGCTGGCGCCTTTTCCATATTCGGAAAAACAAATCTGAACAAAGAAAAAGCATCCATGAAGTTGACAAGCCCCGATATCATTAATGTTCAAACAAATGATCAGTTGAGTATAGATCTTGTTCTTGACAATCCCGGTGGCCAACAGGATTGGGTTAACTTTTCGGCTAACGAGAGTTTGAAGGATTATAAACTTTCGATAGATCCGCTTTTGTCTGGTGGAAAAAATAGAATTAGGGTTATTAGTCAGTTGGTCATACAACCTGATTCAAATCCTGATTTGTCGCCCTATGAAATTGAAATCAATGGCGATATGACCAACATGGAGTATTTGGATTTTTATGGCCATATTGGTTATTATGATTTTAATTTAGTTGATACGGTTGAGATATCGGTCTTCAACAATTCTCTTGGTGGGGCGGTAGGTTTTGGTCATGACGCTTTATTGTTTGTTGTGGAAACATATAACGAGGTAGGGGTGCCAATTACTATTGAAGCTCAAACTTTGCAGGTATATAGTCCTTTCACGGCTCCCTATTATAAGGATATTTACCTTTTTGGCCAGTCGCAACCAAATATGTTTGAGATATTATCCCCAACTCCGGCAGAGATTGGCAAATCTATTTATACGAGGTTAGATTTTAGCAATACCAATTTTCCAGAAGTGTTCCTAAGTATGGCGCCACGGAAGCTTTACTACGATTTTAAAGCAAACATCAACTTATCTGGCGACACTACATTACAAAATGTCCTGCAGGATACCAGTAAACTTAGGTTTCAGACTACCTTAGAGCTTAAACTCTATTTCGAAATAGCAAAACTAAGTATCCAGGATACCGTAGATTTTGAAATGAGTACGGCAACCCTGAGTACGATTGATTATCTGATTTGCAGAGTTAATGCTTATAATGGATTTCCATTGAACGCCGGTTTGCAAATCTATTTTACTGATTCAAAGTATAATATCCTCGATTCGCTCATTTATGATAATGATATCAGGATTATTGAAGGGGGAAAAGTAGGACTGCCACCGAAACTAAAAGTGGAAAAACCATCCCATAAAACTACCGACATCGTTTTGTACGATTCAAGATTAGAAAGAATCATTAACGCCGAAAAACTGATTATTAAAGCGGAATTATCTACAACCAATGGCGATCTCGCAAAAATATATGATGATTATGCCTTTAAAATAAAAGTAGGGGCCAAAACGGGTATTAATTTATAGATGAAACTTGAAAAATAAGGACATGAAAAAAAATAGGATACTTAATGTTTTAATGTTTATTAATCTTGTATTGATTATTTGTCAACTGCAAGCTCAAAATGAGAGGTCGCTTTTCTTTCTGCCGGATATACCACAAAGAAAGTTAGTTAACCCTGCAGCATTTCCTGATCATAGGCTATATGTAGGTGTTCCTATATTGTCTTCCTTAAAAATGGGATTTGAGAATACCCTTTGCTATAACGACTTTTTTATTCGGAAAGGAGATTCAATATATTTTGAACAGGATTATTTTGTAAATAATTTAAAGCTAAATAATAATATCAATTTTGATCTCTCTTTGGAGTTTTTATCGGCAGGAATTAAAATTAAAGATAACTATTTCAACTTTCGCATTGCCGATAAAATGAATGTAAATACTGCAATTACCAAAGAAACCTTTCAGTTTTTCCTTTATGGCAACGGACATTCTGCATTCTTGGGTAAAGATATTGATCTTGGTGGTAATGGATTGAATTTTAGCTATGTAAGAGAATATTTGCTCGGATTTTCAAAAATGATAAACCCACAATTGTCAATGGGGATGAATGTAAAATATTTAAACGGTATAGCCAATATTACTTCTAATAATTTTTCTTTTTTACTCTTTACCGACCCCGTTGATTATACAATAAAAATGAAGTCGAATGTAATGGTTAACACCTCTTTGCCCAATAAGTCAGATTTTTTCGATATATTTTTTAATTCCGAAAATAGAGGTTTTGCTTTCGATGTTGGCGCTGAGTATAAATATAATGAGAAGTTATCTGCAACGCTTAGCGCAGTGAATGTGGGATTTGTCAGATGGAAATCAAATTTAAAAAATTATGAGACTTTAGATACCACGGAGGAATTCGTTCATGAAGGATTCCCACTTGAGGATTATTTTGATTCCAAAACGCTTGCCAGCAGCGCCCTTAGCAAAGCACTCGATTCAATTTTTTACGAGATCGGAATTCCCACAAACAAGAAAGAGTATCGTACCTCATTGCCTTCATGGGTGAATATCAATGTTAACTATCAACCGAAACCGAGCCATCATGTTGGATTGCTTTACCAAAGCAGATTTATTAAAAACCAAAACTGGAATACTTTTACACTTGCATATACTTACTCCTTAAAAGATAAGTTGCATTTAATGTTTTCAAATACCTTTTCCAAAAGTACGCTCTTTTCGCCGAGCGCCGCTATTGGCGCTAATCTGGGCGCTTTTCAAATCTATCTTATCAGTGAGAATTTCGTAGCACCGGTCACTTTTGGA
>JAAYWF010000191.1 GCA_012516825.1 Lentimicrobium sp.
AACAGGACTTAAACATGTTTTTAAGGATTGACTATATATCTTTCCAAAAAGATGATACACGCAATGATTGATATCAAAAGTAAGATTTTTTTACAAAAGCTTAGTAATTATGATTAAGCCTCCTTGAGCTTACCTTTTGCAAATGAATTTCTTTACTTTTGCGGCACTTTTAAAAATGATGGACCAGGCCAGAAAAAAACTTATTATAGGCGCTTTAGCAGTTAGCTTTTCTTCAATCTTATGGGGATTCGACGGTATTGTTTTTACTCCGAGATTGTACAATCTTCAGGTGAGTTATGTGGTGTTTGTATTGCATTTGCTGCCTTTTGTCATGATGAATTTCTTGTTTTTCAAGGAATACCGGCATTTAAAAGACTTTACCCTTCACGATATTATAATATTTACGCTTATTGCCCTTTTTGGTGGGGCGTTGGGTACTATAGCAATCGTTAAAGCTATCTTTTTAATGAATTTTTCTCAACTTTCGATAGTTGTTCTTCTGCAAAAGCTTCAACCCATTTTTGCCATTCTGCTTGCAGTAATATTTTTGGGCGAGAAGACAGGCCGGAACTTTTTGTTATGGGCAACGTTGGCAATTGTTGGAGGTTATTTTTTAACATTTGGCTTTTCTCTGCCCGATCTTGCGGTTGATCGAAATACTTTATATGCTTCACTTCTTGCTATTCTTGCTGCATTTTCGTTTGGTAGCTCTACGGTTTTTTCCAAAATGATATTGGGCCGCTACAACTTTGTTACTTCCACCTTTTATCGTTTTGGCTTCACTGCATTTATTATGTTTATTATAATGTTGGGATTTGGTGATTTTGGGCAGATCAATGCTACCACGTGCGAGAATTGGTTTTTTATTGCCTTGATCTGTCTGACAACCGGCTCGGGAACGATGTTTTTATATTATTATGGCCTGCGACATGTAAAAGCCACTACGGCTACAATCAGCGAGCTAATGTTTCCGGTTTCTGCAGTCTTTTTCGATTATGTTTTCAATAAAAGCATTCTTTCGCCAATACAATGGGTTAGCGCCGCAGTAATAATTTATTCCATTTTTAAGATCAATACTGCCGCCGAAAGGGAGCTTAAATCATAAAAGGTTTATAGAGCCGAGGAGTTATTTTATCTAATCAAGTTAGCTTTTGTTTTTTTTATTGAAATATTAATCTCCTTAGGATGAGCAGATTAATATGGGTTGAATTTAAGCTTAGTTTTAAATCATCAAAAATAGGTTACTTTTGCTTCGTTATTATTTAATTAAAATAAAGTATGAAACCTACTATTGCTATACTTGCCGGTGGAGGGCCGGCTCCGGGTATTAATACCGTTATCGGTACAATTGCTAAAGTCTTTTTGACGGATGGATACAGGGTTTTGGGGTTGCATGGCGGTTTTAAGAGTCTTTTTATACAAAATCCTGAGATTGATGAGATCAATTTTGAGCATGCCGATAAAATTTACAAGCAAGGAGGCTCAGCCATAAGGATGAGCAGATATAAACCGAAAGACGAAGAATTTACCGTTGACTTTTTTATCAGAGAAAATGTAAAGCTACTTGTTACTATAGGTGGCGATGATACAGCATCTACCGCCAATCGGATATCAAAATTTTTAGCCGAACACGATGTGAAAATTCAAAATATCCATGTGCCAAAAACAATAGATAACGATCTGCCTTTGCCCGAAGGTTCACCTACTTTTGGCTATCAATCGGCTAAGCAGGAGGGCGTTAGGATTGCCCAAACGATTTATGAGGACGCTCGTACCAGTGGTAATTGGTTTGTTGTTGCGGCAATGGGGCGCGAAGCCGGCCATCTCGCTTTTGGAATAGGCGCTGCTTGCCATTATCCTATGATAATTATTCCGGAAATGTTCAATAAAACCGAACTCACTATCCATAAAATAGTAAAGCTTAGCATATCATCAATATTGAAACGTAAGCTGCTCGGTATCACTTATGGGGCAGTAATTATCAGTGAAGGAGTTTTTCATTTTATGTCGGATGACGAGATTAAATCTACCAATATAAATTTCACCTATGACGAACATGGCCACCCGGAACTTGGAAATGTGAGCAAGGCTCATATCTTTAATATTCTTATTCAGCGCGAATTGAAACGACTGGAATTGAATGTGAAAAGCCGCCCAGTGGAGATTGGATACGAAATCCGTTGTGTACAGCCAATTGCTTTTGATCTGCTCTATTGCGCATTGTTGGGTATGGGAGTGAAAAAGCTTTTTGACCAAGGAGTTTCCGGATGTATGGTTACTTCGGATCCTATCGGAGATATTGCTCCACTTTTTTTGAAAGATGTGGAAGATGAAAAGGGAAAAGTAAAACCACGCCTTGTAAATATCAATTCGCAAAAAGCACGATTGGTTTATGGCTTTAATCATCAATACATTACAGAAGAAGATTATGAAGCTGCATCCAAGTATGTCGAAAATCCTGAAGAGTTTGATTTTTACAAAATATTGAATTGGGACAAAATTGAACTGATTTAACTATCAGCATAGTCTATCAATACTATGGTAGTTAGTATTTAACTGATTTGTTAAAACTAAAGAGAGATCAAAGTAGGTAGGATTCCTAATAGCGGAAAGCGGAAAAACTTAAGCTTTATATCCTGTCATTCCTGATCGGTGAGTACAGGTAGATTATCCAATTGCTCTTTCAGATCGAGTAAAAATGTTTTGATCTTTTGTAATGATATTACGATTTCTGCATTTTCTATCGTTTTATCCCTGTTTTGGTTGAGTTTCTCTTTAGCGCCTTTAAGTGTAAAGCCACGCTCTTTAACAAGATGATAAATAATTCGGAAGTTTTCCACATCCTCAGGGGTGAAGAGGCGATTCCCCTTTTTATTTTTTTTTGGTTTTATAATGTCAAACTCTTTTTCCCAGAATCTTATTAGTGATGTGTTTACCTGAAACATTTTGGCAACCTCGCCGATCTTATAATACATTTTTTCGGTTTTGGGAAATGCAGACATGGTAATATAGTAATAGGCAGAGTTTGTTATTCAAATTAATCCATTGATTGCGATGGTCTTGAAGAGTATTCAATCATTCGCTGGTAATCCTCGGGGCTAATGTCGTTGAAAAAGAAATTAATTGGGTTTACTGAACGACCATTTTTTCTTACTTCATAATGGAGATGTGGGCCGGTAGATTTTCCTGTGTTTCCAACGGTAGCAATCACTTCCCCACGTTTTACCTTTTGGCCGGTTTTTACTTTAATATCTTTGCAATGAGCATAAAAACTCCCGTATCCGAAACCGTGGTCAATATATAAGTTGTTACCGTAAAGGTTTTTTCCTTTTTCTGTAAAACTTACAGTTCCATCGCCGGTGGCATAAATTTTTGTTCCTATCGGGGCCGAGAAGTCAACGCCATCGTGCATTTTCATTACTTTATAAAACGGGTCCATTCTATATCCAAAGTATGATGAAATACGTCTTAGGTCTTTATTGTCAACAGGTTGAATAGCAGGTATAGATGCGAGAAACTGAGCTTTGTTTTTTGCCATTTCAAAAACTTCATCAAACGATTTTGATTGTACCACCAATTGACCTGCCATAATATCCAATTTCTCGCTGGTGCTTTTCAGCAATCCTGAGTAAAGATATCCATCGAGGTCAGCGTATCGGTCAACGCCACCAAAGCCGGCTTTCCTTATTGATGTGGGTATCGGTTCGGCTTCGAAAATTACACGGTAAATATTATCATCTCGTTCTTGCAGGTCTTGAATTACCAAGCCCATTTTATCAAGGCGGTCGTTTAGTATCTGGTACTTAAATTCCATATTTGTGAGTTCCCGTTTGAGGTAACGTTCTTTGGGGGAATCGTGATAGCTGTAAGCTACTGCTAATACAACAACTGCATAAAGGGCCGCTGCCAAAAAATATAACAGTATCCTTCGAACCTTCTTCTGAAAAGGATATTTTACGATTTCAAATGTTATAGTTATTGGATTGAAATGATATTTGGTTTTTCTCATGCCAGTCGTTTACAAAAAAGATTGATTAGATTATAACATGTGCAAAATTAGGCAAAAAAACTAATTTTGTATCTTTTTTATAGAATGATAAACAGTTGTTATTTTTATTTATTGTATTATGAATTCAGCACAAATCCGTCATACTTTTCTTAAATTCTTTGAAAATAAGCGCCATAAGGTACTTCCTTCGGCGCCGATGGTGTTAAAAAATGATCCTACTCTTATGTTTACCAATGCCGGTATGAATCAGTTCAAAGATATCTTTTTGGGAAATTCGCCGGTAGATCATCCCCGTGTAGTAAACAGCCAGAAGTGTCTTCGCGTTTCGGGTAAGCATAATGATTTGGAGGAGGTTGGCCATGATACTTATCATCATACTATGTTTGAGATGTTGGGGAACTGGTCGTTTGGGGATTATTTCAAAAAAGAGGCGATTCACTGGGGTTGGGAATTGCTTACCGAGGTATATGGGCTTGATAAGGAGAGACTTTATGTCACTGTTTTTGGAGGCGACAGCGCCGAAGGGCTTGATGCCGATCAGGAGGCATATCAGGTTTGGCGTGATATTTTGGCGGATGATAAGATTTTGTATGGATCAAAAAAGGATAACTTCTGGGAGATGGGCGATACAGGACCTTGTGGCCCGTGTTCCGAAATACATATTGACTTGAGAAGCGAGGAGGAGATAAAGCTGAAACCTGGTAGAGAAATGATCAATACCGGCCATCCTGAAGTCATTGAGCTTTGGAATCTTGTTTTCATTCAGTTTAACCGTAAAAATGATGGTAAGTTAGAGCCTTTACCGGCTAAACATGTAGATACGGGGATGGGATTTGAGCGGTTGGCAATGGCGCTTCAGAAAAAGAAATCGAATTATGATACTGATATTTTTCAGCCTATTATCAACGAAACGGCTCTCATTTCGGGTAAACGTTATGGCGATGATGCTAAACAAGACGTCGCCATGCGCGTAATTGCCGATCACCTGCGGGCTATTGCTTTCGCTATTGCTGACGGCCAATTGCCTTCTAACAATAAAGCGGGTTATGTAATAAGGAGGATCCTTCGACGGGCTGTTCGTTATGGCTATACATTTCTCGATATTAAAGAGCCTTTTATACATAAGTTGGTGGCAATATTAGTGAGGGAAATGGGGGATTTTTTCCCTGAGCTTAAAGCTCAACAGGATTTGATTACGAAGGTTATTGCAGAAGAGGAGCAATCCTTCTTACGTACACTGTCGCATGGAATAAAGCGGTTTGAAAATTATCTTTCCACGAACGCCAATCTTGTTTCGATAGATGGTGATTTTGCTTTTGAGCTTTTCGATACTTACGGTTTCCCCGTTGATCTGACTCAACTTATGGCTCGTGAGCATGGTTTGGATGTGGATATGCAGGCTTTTCAGGCCAATTTAGATCAGCAGAAACAGCGTTCGCGGCTTGCGGCAGAGGTTGATACCGATGAGTGGGTGGAGATTAGAAAAGGAGATGACCAAACCATTTTTCTTGGTTATGAAACTTTAGATGCTGAAGCACAGATTTTGAAATTTAGAAAGGTTAAAACAAAGAAAGAGAGCTTTTATCAGATCGTTCTTGATCAGACGCCGTTTTATGCTGAATCAGGGGGGCAAATCGGCGATAGAGGAGCGCTTGTATCTGCAGAGGGTAGCTTTTTTATAAGAGATACACAAAAAGAGAATGATCTTATTGTCCATATTGCTGATAAACTGCCAAAAGATCTATTCGTAACCTTTTCTGCTAAAGTTGATGCCGAAAAACGGCGTATGACAATGAATCATCATAGCGCTACGCATCTTATGCACGCTGCTCTGAAAATGGTATTAGGCGATCATGTAGAACAACGTGGTTCTCTTGTAGATGAAAATCATCTGCGTTTTGATTTTTCTCACTTTGCCAAGATGACTGCCGAACAGATTACACAGGTGGAGCAAATAGTGAATGCTAAAATACGTGAAAATATACCTGTTACCGATCAACGAAACGTGCCAATAGATGAGGCAAAGGCAATGGGAGCTGCAGCTTTGTTTGGTGAACAATATGGCGAACACGTTAGAGTAATATCTTTTGATCCCAAGTTTTCAATAGAGTTTTGTGGAGGAACACATGTGCCTGCTACAGGACAAATAGGTATGTTTAAAATCGTTTCAGAAACCGCAATTGCTGCCGGGATTCGCCGTATCGTTGCTATTACGGCAGATAAGGTGGAGGAGCTGATGATTCAACAGGATATCATAATTTCGAATCTCAAGGAGATATTTAAAAATAAAACTGACATCGTAAAAGCTGTCAATGAGTTGGTAGAAGAGAAGAAGATGCTTGAGAAACAGATTGAGCTGATGAAACGTGAGAAGATAGCTAATTTGAAATCTAAGCTAAGTAAGATGTCGGAAAATATCAAAGGGATCAATTTTATTGCATATAGGTTCGAAGGCGATACTCAGGGTGCAAAAGACCTTGCTTTTATGATGAAAGATATAGTGGACAATCTCTGTTTGGTGCTAGGATATGAAAAAGAGGCCAAAGCCGGATTAACAGTAATGCTTTCGGATAGCTTGGTGAAAAGCTATGGCTTGAATGCCGGTGAGATAGTGAGGGAGTTGGCTAAAGAAATTGGGGGAAGTGGCGGCGGGCAACCGCACTTTGCAACGGCTGGCGGCAAAAACCCTAAAGGTATTGAAAAAGCGCTTAAAAAGGCTAAAGAAATTATAGAAGGGTAGTGGAATTTCATTTGTTAGTATTCGGGGTATTATACCCATTTTTTTCTATAGTATATATAAGTACTTGATCTGTATTAAGGATTTGGTGAAAAATCTATAATAAACTGATTTTTCTCGGATTGTGTCAATACACCTATAAAGATGCTTTGATCGTTCATTATTCACTACATTGCGCTATTGGCGTGGGGTATAAGATTTTGATGCCGTGAGTTGCGAAATTGTTCAAAAACAGTTGGGTAGGTTATTTTTATGCTCTCAACCGGTC
>JAAYWF010000192.1 GCA_012516825.1 Lentimicrobium sp.
TCCACAGTACAGGGACATCGGGGACAATTGATTTTAGGTAAAATTGGAGGCAAAATCTGTATTGCCCTTCAAGGTAGATTTCATTATTATGAGGGTTATTCCATGCAAGAGGTAACTTTTCCGATACGTGTAATAGCAAGGCTTGGCATCAAATATCTGTTCCTTTCTAATGCCAGTGGCGGAACCAATCCCGACTACGAAGTTGGCGACATAATGATAATTGAAGACCACATCAATTTAACAGGTCAAAACCCATTGATAGGGCCAAATGACGATCGTTTAGGTCCTCGTTTTCCCGACATGAGCGAGGTATATGATAAAAAGCTGATTGCTTTAGCTAAATCCATTGCAACAGATTATAAGATCACAGTGCAATGTGGGGTTTATGCTGCTGTAACTGGGCCTAATTATGAAACGCCTGCCGAATACCGGTATATCCGAAAAATTGGCGCCGATGCTGTTGGTATGTCCACAGTACCCGAAGCTATAGTAGCGCGCCATATGAATTTGCCCTGCTTTGCAATATCAGTCATTTCAGACCTTGGCGTTGAAGGTAAGATAGAAAAAATTACACATGAAGAGGTAATTGATGCCGCAAGTCTTGCCGAGCCACTTATGACCAAACTGATTAAAAAAATAATACAAGAATTATGATTTTGGTCAACATCATTTAAAAAGTTATTATGAGAAAGAGTTAAGTGTAACAAAATCGGCAATTTAGAATATTTCCTTAATTTTGGCGCCAATTTTTTAAAATTAATAATAAAAGAAAATAGTAAAAAAATTATGAAAAGAGACGTTCAGGTATTTGATATTATTAAGCGCGAACGCGAAAGACAGATGCATGGTATTGAGTTGATTGCATCAGAGAATTTTGTTAGCGATCAGGTTCTGGAAGCTATGGGTTCGGTAATGACTAATAAATATGCCGAAGGTTATCCAGGGAAACGTTATTATGGTGGTTGCGAAATGGTTGATCTGACTGAGCAGTTAGCTATTGATCGTGCCTGCGAACTTTTTAATGCAGAGTATGCTAATGTGCAGCCACATTCCGGTGCACAGGCCAACATGGCAGTATTTTTAGCTTGTCTGAAACCGGGAGATACTTTTATGGGGCTTGACCTTTCGCACGGTGGGCATCTGTCGCATGGCTCTCCAGTAAACTCCTCCGGTATTCTCTACAATCCAATAGCTTATGGTGTTTCAAAAGAGACCGGCATTATTGATTATGATCAAATGGAAAAAACCGCTAAAGAGCATAAACCTAAACTGATTGTTGCTGGCGCTTCGGCCTACTCACGCGACTGGGATTTTGCTCGTATGAGAGCCATTGCCGATGAAGTGGGCGCACTGCTAATGGCTGATATTGCTCATCCAGCCGGACTCATCGCTCGAGGAGTATTGAATGACCCATTACCACATTGCCATTTCATTACCACCACAACCCACAAAACGTTACGCGGACCACGCGGAGGTATGATACTTATGGGGAAAGATTTTGAAAACCCATGGGGGCTTACAACGAAAAAAGGAGAGGTAAAGATGATGTCAGACCTAATCAATTCAGCTGTATTTCCCGGAATACAAGGAGGGCCGCTTGAGCATGTTATTGCAGCAAAAGCTGTTGCTTATGGTGAAGCGCTATCCGATGAATATATGGAGTATATAGTACAAGTAAAGAAAAATGCCGCAGTAATGGCTAAAGCTTTTATCGAAAAAGGATATCATGTAATCTCCGGCGGAACAGATAACCATCTGCTGCTTATTGATTTACGCACTAAATTCCCTGATATTACAGGAAGAAAGGTGGAAAATACACTCGTACAAGCTGATATTACAGTAAATAAAAATATGGTTCCCTTTGATAGCCGCAGCCCATTCCAAACTTCAGGACTTCGCTTAGGTACGCCAGCAATAACTACACGCGGGCTGAAAGAGGAACACATGCAACCAATTGTTGACTATATTGATAAAGTTATCTCCAATATTGACAACGAATCATTAATTAGTGAAGTGAAAAAAGAGGTAAACAAAATGATGAATAAATTCCCATTATTTGCCTACTAATTTTTTGCTAACTATCTTTATTACAGAATAATAAAAAAATATATAAATACTTTTGAACTTCTTTTTCAAAAAGAGGTTTATTTCAAAAATTTATTAATCCAATAACTTAACAATTAATAATTTTTATTTATGAGAAAGATTTCATTGTTAATCCTTCTATTTATCGGGCTTACAGTTTATTCACAAGATGATGCGAGCCAGCAAGAAGCGCCAAGCCGTTGGAAAAGAAACGGTATCGCCAGTCTCCAGCTCAATCAGGCAAGTTTTAATAACTGGTCGGCTGGTGGTGAGAACTCATACGCATTTCTTGCATTAATGAAGTATTACGCTGATTATGCACACGAAAACTTTTCTGTTGACAACAACCTTAACTTAAAATATGGACTACAAAGTGTAGGTAAAAATGCTCTACGAAAAAATGAAGACCTTATTGAGTGGAACACTAAAATTAATCAGAAGTTTTCGAAAAAATGGAGCGCTAGCGGCCTTATTAATTTTACCTCACAATTTGCAAATGGTTACAATTATCCGGATGATTCAACGGTCATTTCCAAATTTTTAGCGCCAGCGTACCTGACTATCGCACCCGGTATTTTATATAAACCGGTTGACTATTTCAGTATTTTGTTTACACCTGCCTCTTTACGTGCAATCTTTGTTACCGACCAAGAACTGGCTGATCTGGGAGCCTTTGGCGTTGATCCGGCAGAATTTAACGAACAAGGTGCAAAAGTTACTGACGGGAAAAATAGTAAGATTAAACTTGGCGCCTTTGCTGAGTTTTATCTTAAAAAAAATGTAAAAACAGATCTTGATCTCGAATCAAAATTGAACTTTTTTTATAACTATTTACCCGATAATGCCTTACCAAGTGGAAAGATTCCATTGGATATAAACTGGCAAAACTTTGTTAATTACCGGATCAGCAAATGGTTTTCGACTACCTTTTTTATTCATCTGGCATATATGCCTACCGATATCCGTATTGAATCCATACCTCCACCAAGTGGAATTGGCGGCAATGAATTGAAAGTAACGCCGAATAACAAGGTTCAATTGAAACAGACATTTGGAATTGGAATAGCTTATAATTTTTAACTTTTCTTAATCGAACTATATATTCAAAACTATGAGTATAATAAAAGAATTTAAAGAGTTTGCCTTGCGTGGCAATGTAATTGACCTTGCTGTAGCTGTGGTTATTGGCGGGGCTTTTGGAAAAATTGTTTCATCTTTTGTTGCCGATGTGTTAATGCCTCCAATTGGCTTGCTTTTGGGTGGCGTTAATTTTACTGATTTGGTTATTACCCTAAAAAAAGCT
Source organism: Lentimicrobium sp. (assembly GCA_012516825.1). Taxonomy (GTDB): domain Bacteria; phylum Bacteroidota; class Bacteroidia; order Bacteroidales; family 4484-276; genus RZYY01. The sequence goes on from JAAYWF010000192.1 coordinate 3,389, forward strand.
CAAGGCGATGTGGCTGCTGTAACTTTACAATATGGAAATTTTATACAGGCAGTTGTGGACTTTCTAATCATCGCTCTTGCAATTTTCATGATGATAAAAGCAATAAATTTAGCGAAGAAAAAAGAAGAAGAAGCTCCAGCGCCTCCACTAGAACCAACAAAGGAAGAGACACTATTAACAGAGATCAGAGATCTGTTAAAAAAGTAATTTTAATTTTGGTAAACGAAAAAAGCCGCCTTGAAAATTATGGCGGCTTTTTATATCGAATCACGAGTTGTTCAACAACTTACACTATCTTCTTTATACTGAAATATTCAGAAATCATTATCCCATCAATAGTTATTTTATTACAATTTCATCAGCAAAAATCCAGGAATTATTACCGGCTCCTTTATGCCAATCGGGACAATACCCTCTGTTTTTTCCAATGATTTTTATATATCTTGTGGAAATAGGAGCAAATTTTAAAGTGAAATCGTGCGATTGTATGTTCCAGTCATCCTCAGATATTGGGTTTTTAACATTTCCAATAAATCTGAATTTTTTGCCATCATCCGAAATTGAATATTCCACAAACTCCGGCATAAAAATCCATGCATTTACATCTTGAAAAAAGCCGGTACTTAAAGTGCTGATCCTCATAGTTTTTCCTAAATCAACAACAGCTTCGAGATTTACACCTTCATAACCTTGCCAACGTCCGGTACGGAAATCGTTGCCACCGTGTTGATGATCAATTAGCGCTATGTTTCCCCCTGCGCTATACTGCGGAGCGAAAGGATATTTTATAGTAATAGTCCTCCCAGGCTCTATTTTGACAAATTTAGCCTCAATTATAAAGCTATCAATTTGATCATTTCTCTTTGCTTTCGCCTTAATTATAGTAGTGGATTCAATAGTGATTGGGTTAGTATATTGGATGAATGTGTTGTTTTCATCATTCATGATCTTATATTTAATTTCAGCCAGTGGGTCGGCGCAAGCAAGCTCAATGGTTTGAGTGTCAAAAAAGACGCTGTTCCCTGATTTTATGAAAGGAACAGGGGTTATTAGCTTATCGGTTATATGTGTTATTGGTATTTGTTCTTCTGATGTCCCCCAACTTTTATTGGGCTTATTTCCCATTTCGAATATCAATAGACCCCCATTCATTATCTGCTGATGTGAAATATAACTGTTAGGCCAGATTTTACCGTTTAATGTTGCTTTTTGAATGTATTTATTCTCTTTCGATAAGCCCTTTGCCAGTATTACAAAAGTGTTTCCGTTTTCTAATGAGATAGTAATCTTATCCATCATTGGCGTACCAATTGTGTAAAAAGGCGATCCTGGCGTTACCGGATAAAAGCCCATTGCACTAAATACATACCAAGCTGACATTTGGCCACAATCTTCATTTCCGCACAACCCGTCGGGATGATGAGTATAAAGATTATCCATAATATTCCGAAGAATTTCTTGTGTTTTCCAGGCTTTACCGGCATAGCTGTAAAGATATGCCATGTGATGACTTGGTTCGTTGCCGTGAGCATATTGCCCGATGAGGCCTGTAATGTCGGCTTGATGCCTGCCAGTGGTAACTGAACTTTCGGTAAACATCTGGTCAAGGCGTTGAACGAAATTCTCTTTCCCTCCCATTAATTCCATTAAACCTGAAATATCCTGCGGAACAAAAAAGCTGTACTGCCATGAGTTTGCCTCTGTATAATTGAAGTTAACCTCTGCAGGGTCGAAAGGGGTAAAACGGGTTTCGTTATTTTTGGCACGCATGAAGCCGGTTTCCGGGTCATAAATATTTTTATAGTACTGTGCCCGCATGATGAAGTCATCGTATGTTTCAGTATCGCCCATTTCTTTTGCCATAACTGCTATACACCAGTCATCATAGGCATACTCGAGAGTCTTTGACACCGATTCCGGTTCAGCATCAGAGGGGATATATCCTTTAGTTTTATAACTATCAAGACCGTAATGGCTTTGTGTCGCACTTTTAACACAGGCTTGTAGCGCTAAATTAACATCGAAATTCCTGATGTTTTTCATATAAGCATCAACAATGACAGGCACTGCGTGATATCCAATCATGCAGTTGGTTTCGTTTGCAGCAAGCTCCCAAACAGGTAGTAAACCACCTTGCTTGTGATGTAAAAGCATTGTGTTTATTAAGTCGCTGGTAAGTTGTTGATGTGTGATGGTCAATAGCGGATGTAGCGCTCTGAAGGTATCCCAAAGGGAAAATACTGTATAAATCTCTCTATCCTGACTAATATGTATCTTCATATCATGCCCACGATATGCCCCATCCGTATCGGTAAAAATGTTAGGCGCTATCATGCTGTGGTATAGCGATGTGTAAAAAATTTTCTTTAGATTTTTATCATTGGATTCTGCCTTTATTTTACTAAGTTCCATTTCCCATTTTTGCGAAGCCATTGTTTTTGTTTGTTCAAAATCCCAACTTGGAATCTCTTGCATTCGATTCAGCTTTGCTCCTTCGGTATTTACTGCCGAAATGCCTACTTTTATTAAAACAATCTCTTCGTCTTCAGTTTGAAAATTTACCCATGCTTTAATGTTTTTCCCTTGGGCATATTGTAATCCTTCGTCTATTTTGTTATCTACCGAAATACCGTAACCGGCGAAAGGTTTCGAAAACTCAGCATTAAAAAAGACCCATTGGTTATCAGCCCAGCCCTTAGTGCGGCGTAAGCCCTCTATTTCAGTATCACTTACAAACCTTATCCATAAATCGAGGATTTGATCTGAAGTAACACCTTCGAAAAGATCAATTATAATGTTTGCATTTTCAGTTTTTGGGAAGGTGTATTTGTGGAAACCAGCCCTTTGGGTTGTGGTTAACTCTACGTTAATGTTATAATCATTAAGTAAGACCTGATAATAGCCCGGGCTGGCAGTTTCGGTTTTATGGCTGAATTTCGATTGATAACCAGATTCATTATTTTCATCTTTAGTGGGGTTCAATATTACTTTTCCCACTGTCGGCATAAACCTTATATCTCCATAATCACCAACACCTGTGCCGCTCAGATGTGTATGGCTGAAGCCCATTATAGTGCTATCAGAGTAATGATATCCTGAACATCCGTCCCAATCATCTTTACGCGTATCAGGGCTCAGTTGAACCATCCCAAAAGGTAGCGTAGCCCCGGGAAAAACATGCCCATGAGCATCAGTCCCAATAAAAGGATCAACATAAGAGGTTATTGACAAATGATTCTCTGAACACGAATAGGCAAAAAGAGCAATTACGATTATCAATAAAAACCTTGGAGAGAAAACATGCCAATTTTTTAAATCTATTAGTTTGGTAAATAATGATGCTTGTTTATTGTTCGACGTAACAATTTGATCTCTACTGTTATTTAATGTTAACATCGTGTTTTTTGATACTTTAACTTGGTTTGAAAAATTAAACTTTTTCATTTTGAAGTAATTTTAATTAAAACTTTGAATATTTAACTAACGTATTCAGCCTATGTTCCTGATTTTCTTTGTGCAAAAAAAGCTTACTCTCCGACCAATCAGATATAATTGTAACGTATTTCCTTTATTTATTATCAACTCGAAATTGAATAGGCACCTCGCTATCGGTATCGCTAATGAATAGAATGCCAAAATCCTGAAGTTTCTGTTTTAAGGTTTAAAAATTTTCAAGAATTCCATTATGGATTAGTGTCAGCTTGTTGGCTCGGGAGAGGTGCGGATGTGTATATATTTCGTTTGGCTCTCCATGAGTTGTCCATCGTGTGTGAATTATTATGCTAATAAAGACTTCAGTGTTTTTGTTGGCGATATAATTTTCTAAGTCGTTAGCTTTGCCTTTTGTTTTATAAACAATAATTTTCTTTTCGAGAATGGTTAATCCTGCACTATCATATCCCCTGTATTCTATCTGTTTAGGGCATTTAATAAGAAATGGGTGGGCTTGTTTTTTCAAACACATCCAACAATTCCACACATAACTTAAAATGTTAATTGGTTAATTTGGTGTATTTTATTTGAAGTTTAATACGTTTGTTCATCAAATTTTCATCGTTCGGCCAAGTGCCATGAAAAGCGACTCGCGTTGGGCTTAATGATGCGCCGGAAATACCCATAGTGAAAACGGTATTCTCCTTTTCGCCGAGCATAATTTTTTGAAGGCTTTGCGATAATCGGAAAAAGTATTCTCCTTTTTTCTTATCATACTGACCACCGAAATAACTTACCCCCTCAAATTGATCTTCAATAAAACCAAGGGTGCCATCATCTTTTACGAAATAGTAAACCAACTCGTGAGGAGGCTTGTAAATACTATTGGTATCAACATTATGAAAAACTAATTTAGCCTCGTTGATTACTATTTTTTGATCTTTGAACCAATCTTTTATATAGGGAAATGAAATTCGGGTCTCCACTCCCCCCAACGATTGTAGATACACTTTCTCTTTGCCTAAATCATGATTTCCGTTTAGTTGAGCTACAAAGTCAGGATCACCCATGGAATAATCGTGGGTAAAGTTCATATAACGGGCACAAGCAGCATTTATCAAAAAAGAGTACATTTTAGCGTCGCCTTCATCATTTTTATAATAGAGGTTAAGGCATGAGTTAATGTCAAGAAGATCGAAAAAGGCAATAGCTCCATCATTGGCTACCGGTTCAGGTTTTATATAGAGCCCTTTCATAAAATCCTGAAAATTTTCATTTGACTCTTTTACTGAAGCCGGTGCATTGAGTATGTTGTTTCCAAATTCGTCATTCAACCTTATACGCAACTGAGGCTTAACTTTTACGGAGTCAATCATTATGCTGTCGCGTGGGCTAAAATTAATATCCATGCTGGCAAGTTCGGTGGATTTTGTTGCTACAAGAGAGTTAGAATAGTAGGTTGAATCGTAATACAATGATTCGTCAAGTTCAAACACTTTGATTGTTTGTGTTGTAGCTGTATCGCCATAGTAATAAACCGGCTGAAAATTAGGTAAGGAATAAAACGAATACTGCATAACAAGGACTATGGAGTCGAGTTCCGGGTTTTCCCCAAAATTCATATTAACCGTCGAAAGCCTTACTTGTGTAGCTATGCTTATTGTGTTTAATCCAAAAATAGGATCCAAATAACTTCCAAGCATACTGGTAGCAGTATTATCAGTTTTTACGCTATCGGCAAAAACAGAATGTACGAGTACGGTAGTTGTATCACTTGAAAAGAGTTCTAATATTTCGCTCCCCGGAATTAAACCTATTCCTACTTTATCGAAGTCGTTCTTACAATTTGTAAAAACAATTACTATAATGCTGAAAATGGAAACTAAAAGGAAAAAATGGTTGTTACGATTATAAGATGTTGATCCTGAGTTGAATTTAAAATTCATCAATTTCTTTTGTGTTTAAGAAGTTTCTCGTAAAAATCGTTGTAAACAGTAATATAATTATCATCGCCCAGAAATTCGAGTAACGGCTTTTCTGTGCTCCTGACTAACTCCTCTAGCTCAGGATTTATTTTTTCACTTCCAAAAATTAAAGCATCAGAATATTTAATAGCTGCTTTTGAAATTTTGATATAATCAGGGTTTCTATAATTTTTAAGGTCAACCTCTTTAATTTTATCAAATTTTAGTTTTTTTACTAAAGTATGGTTAAGCATATCTTCGAAAAAATCGTCGTACAACGAATATATTACCGTTGAGGAGGAAAAAAGCGGGTTGTCTTTAAATACTCTTTTTATATAAAGTGGCACTAACGAGGAAAACCAACCATGACAGTGGATAATATCAGGTGGCCAGCCGAGTTTTCTTACTGTTTCAATAACACCTCGGGCATAAAATATCAGTCTTTCGTCATTATCTTCAAAAAACTGCCCGTTTTTATCATGAAATATTCCTTTGCGTTGAAAGTAATCTTCGTTATCAATGAAATAAACCTGCATTCTGGCTTGTTGTATTGATGCTACTTTTATTATTAGTGGGTGGTCGGCATCGTCAATAATCAGGTTCATTCCTGATAGTCTTATCACTTCGTGTAACTGATTGCGGCGCTCATTTACCTGGCCATACTTAGGCATAAAAGTTCTGATCTCCTTACCGCTCTCCTGAGTTCCTTGAGGCAAATATCGCCCGATATTGCTTAAGGGGCTTTCGTCAAGGTAAGGAGTAATTTCTTGCATTACATAGAGAACTTTTATCTTTTCTGCTTTCGGAATCATAATGTAACTGAATTGTAATCTGCAAAAGTATATAAAATATTTTAAACACTTAACCAAATTATTTTCATAGTCCTTGGTAATTAATTAATAATGTGTGTTTTATGGTGTATTTTTTACTCTTTGTGGATCTTTTGCCTTGTTGTTGGGAGCTTTAATACGAAGAAATTGTTTTGTTCTAAATGTTATTTTTGTCAACTGTTCGTTTTCCAATTTTCATTAAACATTTGTAAAACGGTGATAAAAAAAGATATAGATTATAGCATTCTTGATGGAAAGCGTTTTTATTATAGCTTTTTAGCTGGTTCGCAGCGGTTATTCGACAATCAGGTTTTGCTCAATAAAATCAATGTTTTTCCGGTTAAAGATGCTGATACTGGAACTAACCTTGTTTCTACCGTACGTTCAATCATTGATTCCATTATCCCCTCTGAAAATTTTGCTGTTACAGTAAATGCTGTAGCTGATGCAGCTTTGGTAGGTGCAAGAGGGAACTCAGGTATTATTTTTGCCCAGTTTCTTTATGGATTCAGCAGCGAATTCAAGGATGAACAGACAATTGACATTACTGCATTCTCTACGGCTATCAATCGTGGTGTACGCCATTCTTACGAAGCTATTTCAAACCCTGTGGAAGGCACTATGATAACAGTTATTAGAGAATGGGCAGAATATATTCAAAAGATAAAAGATAAATTCAACAACTTCAATCAGTTGATCACCGAATCTTATAACCAGGCCAAACAATCATTAATCGAGACTCAGGAAAAACTTGAAGTACTTGCTAAAGCTAAAGTTGTGGATGCAGGAGCAAAGGGTTTTGTTGTTTTTCTTGAAGGGATGATTGACTTTTTTAGGCATGGCGAATTGAAAAAAATAATCGGTGCACGTAATTTAGTAAAAACAACGGCTCTTGAAGGTGCACATGATCACGAAAATATCACTTATCGTTATTGTACCGAAGCCATGCTGGTGGGAGATGATATTGATCGAGAGATACTCCGTAGCAAAATTGACAACCTTGGCGACTCATTGGTCATTGCCGGGTCGCCTAAGAAAATGCGTATTCATATTCATACTGATACGCCGGACGTCCTTTTTTCGATTATTAACAATTTTGGCAATATCACTTTTCAAAAAGTGGATGATATGATTATGCAAATGGATATAGCTGAAAATCGTAAATATCCAATTGCTCTGGTAACTGATTCCACCTGCGATCTTCCTCAGGAGTTTGTCGAAAAACATCAAATCATTATAGTTCCTTTAGCTATACATGTGGGAGATACTTATTATCTTGACCGATTGACAATGAAATCGAAAAAGTTTTTCGAATTACTTAATACATTTCCTGTTTATCCAAGTACAGCTCAACCCTCTTTTAAGGATTTTAGCAACACTTATAATTATTTGAGCACTCATTTTAATTCTATCATAGGTATTCATCTCAGCGAAACTATGAGTGGCACCTATTCCAATAGTCGCAAAGCTGCAAAGACAATAAGTAATTTTACAAAAAAACCTATTAGCGTTATTAATTCCAAAAAGTTGTCTGGCGCTTTAGGCTTAATACTTATGCGTGCTGTTGATGCTTTGCAGGATAAATCTATTACCCACGATGAATTGGTGGCACAAATTGAACAATGGTGTGATAAAACTGATATTTTTGTTACTACCAAAACCATAAAATATATGGTTAAAAGTGGTAGATTAAATGCTATGAAAGGGTTTATAGGTAAGTTGCTTAGAGTTAAGCCTATTGTAACTGTTAATAATAAGGGTATTCCAGAGTTGTTTGGGAAACCATTAACAGAAAAATCAAGCAGGAAAATGGCTGTTCGCACTATAGAAAAGAAAATTAAGAGTAGAAAGCTATGGGTATATTCCATTACTCATGCAAATAACCCATCTACGGCCGATTGGTATGCCAGAGAGATAGAAAAAATTATAGGTTTAAAACCTTGTTTTATACAGGATGGTTCGCCGGTGTTAGGTGTACACACAGGCCCAGATGTTGTGGCTGTGTCATTGATGTATGAGTAAAAAGTATTTATTCATACCTTAGTGATTCAATAGGATCGAGGTTTGCAGCTTTAATAGCTGGAATGATACCGGAAAGTAAAGCAACGCCAAAGCAAAGCGAAATACCAATTAATATCCATGCCCATGGAATAATAAAGCTACTTTCAGTAAATATTGTTACCAAATTGCCGGCAAGGATTCCAAATATGATTCCCAAAATTCCCCCCATTTGTCCTATCAAAATAGATTCAACAAGAAATTGATTTCTAATGTTTAACCGTGTGGCACCCAACGACTTTCTTATCCCGATTTCGCGTGTACGCTCGGTAACAGAAACCAGCATAATGTTCATCAAACCAATGGCAGCCCCTAAAAGAGTTATCAATCCAATGATTAATGCAGCAACTTTAATGTTTTTAGTATTCTCATTAAGCATTTGCAGTAACTGATCGCTTTTAGAAATGTCAAAGTCATTCTCTTCGTAAAGTTTGTTTTGTCTTATTATCCTAAAAAGGCCGGTAGCTTCGCCTATAGCATCATCAATATTAGTTATTTCTGCCGGCATTACATTTATGTTGTAAGTCATGTTAGGTCGAGAAAAAAAGTGCCTTGCATTTGTAATGGGGATAAATGCTTGACGATCGGGGGTAAATCCCATGCCTGTTCCTTTTTCTTTTATAACACCTATAACGCGATATCTGCCAGGCCCTACAGTGATGAACTTATCTAATGGATTCTCCTTATTGACAAACAGATTTTTTGCCACTTCAAAACCAATTACTACTACGTTAGTTCCCATCGCCATTTCATGGTTGCTAAATGCCCTTCCCTTTTGTAACTCAAGGCCCGAGGTGGCGAAATAATTTTCGTCTGTGCCAATAACAGCTATATTCGGATTTGTGGCTAATGAACGATTTCGGATAGTAGCTCCCCAGGTCGCATATGTAAATACCGATACTGTGGCCGGATATTCATACGATTTGCTGAAATCCATTGCCTGACGGTACCTGATGGGTTCATAATATTTTGCTTTATGGATATTAGCGCCAACCTGTATTTGCATGGATCGGTTTCTGATAGTAAAAGTGTTGGATCCCATCATTTGCAGATTTTCAGCAAGGCTACTTTCAAGGGCGTTTATTGCGGTTGATATACCGACAAGTGCCATGATTCCGAAAGCGATGATCAGCACCGTCAGGATAGTGCGCAGTATATGACTGCGGATAGCTTCCAAAGAAATCTTGATATTTTCAATGAATATCTGAAATTGCATGTTGTTTAACACTTATTATGAAGCGGTTATAACCAACTGATAACGAAAGAAAGCGCTATTTGTTGGTGGCTCTATGGCTTTTCTTTTGAATGTTTCCATCTTCGATGAGACCACAACCAGTATTCGGGTTGTTGCTTGATAGTATTTTCCAACGTTGAAACCACTTTCTTCGTGATTTCATACTCCTGCGTTGCTGCGGGATCATCAAAAAGTGGAATGAATTCAACTTTATAATGACCTCTTTTTATTTTGGTCATTTGTGAATATACTACAGCATGGCGAAACTTTTTAGCAATCTTTTCAAATCCGGTATAGAATGGAACTTCGCGATGTAAAAACTCTGTCCGGAAAGGATAATTTCGCGGTGGTGTCTGATCAGTAAGAAACCAGGTAAGGATCACCTGTTTGTTTTTTAGCTGCTGGATAATTACTCTTACCACCTCGTTCATCACTATCAATTCAATTTGAGGAGCATATCTTTTTCTGATCTTTAATATTAACTTGTTAAATTGCTCGTTTTGTAATGGCTTATAAATAGCAAGGGCTTTATGTTTAAGTATTCTGGGCGTGTTTGACATCCATTCCCAATTACCGTAATGCCCTGATACTAATACAACGCTTTGCCCTCTATCAAAATATTTATGCAAAATTTCCGGATTAGGATATGTTACTCGTCGTTCTATCTCCTGTGGACTCATGTGAATTGTTTTAGCTGACTCGACAAGGATATCGCAGAAATGACGAAAAAAAAGTTTTGAAAGGGTGATAACTTCACTTTTCGATTTTTCCGGAAAAGCGTGTTGCAAATTATCTATTACAACCTTTTTCCGATAACCGATGATATAATAGATGATAAAATAAAACAGATTGGAAAAAAGATAAAGGATTCTGAGAGGCAGTAGGGTTAATAGCCATATCAGTACAAGAGCGATATAAAACCCAACAATTTTCATTATTGGTAAGTACTATGGTTTGACACCAAAAGCCAGATCGCCGGCATCCCCAAGCCCAGGTACTATATAAGCTTCTGCAGTAAGTTCATCATCAATGGCGCCAACCCAAATAGTAACATTTTTGCTCGATAAATTTCGTTTTATATAATTTACTCCTTCAACACTCGCAACGACAGCAATAAGGTGAGAGTGTCTCGGCTTTTCATCGCTGATTAACTCACGATAGGTTAAAGCCATAGAAACACCAGTTGCTAACATAGAATCAACCAGGATTAAATCTTTGTCTTGAACTGAAGGCTTGGAAACGTATTGCACATGTACATCGAAGTTGCCATCTTTGTAATACTTACGATAAGACGAAATGAATGCATTTTCCGATCTGTCAAAAAAATCAAGAAAACCTTGATGAACGGGTAATCCAGCCCGAATTATTGAGGCTACTACCGGATAGTTTTTTAACACCTTCATCTCAGAAGTCCCAAGTGGAGTAATAATTTCACGGGACTTGTATTCAAGTTTCTTGCTGATTTCATAGGCAAAAATTGAACCGATACGACTGAGATTCTTTCTGAAACGCATCGTATCTTTTTGGATTTCAACATCCCTTAATTCGGAAATATACTGGTTGAGCAGCGAATTTCCTTTTCCAAGATTATTTACCATAGGGTTTTCATTTTCGGCAAAAGTAATTTTTTAATTTAAGTATTAGATATTTTAAAGTAATTGACATCTGTTTTAACTTTTTAAAACATGCCGTTGGGTTAAAATTTTGAATTTACCAATGGTAAAATGATAAAGGCCTGATCTTTAAATTTGAATAAATCACTAAAAAACATTTTTAGGTTAGATTATTGATTTTAGAAAGCCGATACTGATTTAGTGTTTATTTAGTATGATTTTTACTCTCCTTGATTATTCACACTCAATCAGGGTTTAAAGAGCGAGTTTGATACCGGGGATTGTTTTCAATTCGGAATATAGCTTTTGCATTAGATCGTTATCTTTTAAATCAACCTGGATTGTAAAGCTAACATATTTTCCCTCGGCGCTATGCATCGTTCGCCAATTAGAATTGGGAATACGGAGCTGCGAAAATATGGCTCGCAAATAGGCATTTGACTGCTCAATGGGATGTATGGATTCGATAATTATTTTAATGTCGAAGGTAACTGGAAAAACAAGCTTGTTATGGCCATTGCCTCCAATAATTTTGAATGATGAGAATTGTTTCAACAGAGTTTGTGTTTGTTATAAGTGATACTTTATAATAGATAACATCTAATCCGACAAAATAGTTTCGATTTGAGCGCCACATTTTTGCATAGAATCAATAAATTGAGGATACGATTTTGAAATACAGCCAACATCTTTAACTAACAAGGGGCCTTCAGCAATAAGTCCTGCGATCATCATTGCCATCGCAATACGATGGTCGTTATGCGATGAGACCTCGCCTGGTTGTATTTTGCCTGGATAGATAATTATTTCGTTTCCATTGATGATAATCTCAATTCCAAGTTTTGACATTTCCAATTTTAGAGCTAAAGCACGGTTACTCTCTTTATAAAAGAGCCGTGAAGCGCCTGTAATTCTGCATTTTCCTGCAGATTGGCTGGCAAGAATAACGAGAGCAGGAACAAGATCGGGTGTGTGAGTACAATCGGCAACAAATGCAGGTATTTCACTCTTTTTCAGATGAAGCTTGTTATTTGCACACACGGTTTTGATGCCGATATCTTCTAAAATAGTGTTCAATTTCTTATCTGCCTGCAATGAGTGTGGTAGGAGTCCGGTAATATCAATTTCTCCATTCAGCAAAGCGGCTATAATTGGAAATGCCGCTCCACTCCAGTCGCCTTCGATTATGAAATTTTGAGGGCAGTATGCTTGATTACCGGAGATGAGATAGACATCCGTCCCCTTTGTTTCGATATTTACATTAAAAGCTCTTAATACCTCTAATGTCATTTTTAGATAAGGCGCACTTTTTAGATTATTAACAATAAGCTGTGAATCATTGTTTAATAATGGCAAAGCCATGAGTAAGCCGGAGATGAACTGTGAGCTTTCCGATCCATCTACCAAATAATAGCCCGGTTTCAATCGGCCTTGAACAGATACGGGTAAAAAACCATTATTAGATGTAAACTTAACGCCGTTAGCTTCCAAAGGGTCGTTTACATTTCCTAAATGACGCTTGAGCAAAGTGCCGGATCCAGTGATTGTAATTTTATTTTCTGAAAGCGCTGCTATAGCAATCATGAGCCTTGCCGTAAGCGCTGACTCATTACAATAGATTATTTCGGGATTCGATTTTAATCCTCCCTGAATTTCGAGATTTTGATTATTAAACTTGATTTCAGCTCTGAAAGAATGGGCTATGTTAAGCATCGCTAATGCATCGTCGCAGCTTGAAGGATTAATTATTGTTGATTTTCCCGCCGCTAGCATTGCTGCAGCAATTGCCCTAATGGTGTAGCTTTTGGAGGGAGGAGCATTAACTTCACCTTTGACAAATGATGGATATACAAGAGCATCCATAATAGGCGATTAACTTCCTAAAAATTTACTCTCTTTAATATATTCAGCCAGATCGGCAAAGCCAATTTCTTGAATTATTGCTTTCCCTAATTTCGCAAGCAGTATAAAATAAATCTGACCTGCTTGCCGCTTTTTATCTTTTGCTACGGCATCAATAATTTCCAAGCGATTTGATGGACAGTTGATAGGGAGATTCATCAACTTCAATAATGATTGAATTCTGGCAAGATCATCGGAACAGATCAACCCTTTTTTAGTTGATATTTCGGCTGCTATTAACATTCCAATACTTACGGCTTTCCCATGGTTTATACCGGTAACTTTTTCGATGGCATGACCTAAAGTGTGTCCAAAATTAAGCTTTCTACGTTCGCCATTTTCTTTTTCATCTTGGTTTACTATTTCAGTTTTAATTTTTACAGAATGATGGATTAGTTCGCCTATTGTTTGCAAATCAAGAGAAAGGATTGCGTTATAATTGTTTTCAATAAAATCAAGTAGTTTTTCTTCGGCGATTAAAGCATGTTTGATAACTTCAGAAATCCCATCTGCGAGCAACTCTTTAGGGAGGGTTTGTAAAACGACAGGATCGCAAAGCACGAAGTCGGGTTGGTTGATAGTACCTATTTGATTTTTAAAGCCGTTGTAATTTATTCCATTTTTACCACCTATTGCTGCATCTACTTGTGCAAGCAGTGTTGTAGGAACAAACCCGAAACGAATACCTCTGAGATAAGTAGATGCTACAAAACCTGCAATGTCGCATACAATGCCACCTCCCACTCCCACAATAAAGCCACTCCGATCAACTTCATACTCAAGCAACCGACGATAAATCTCATTTACGGTGTCAAGAGTTTTTATTTTTTCACCAACTCCTATTGCAATGTTTGGCCAGTTGCTCCAGTACCCTCCGTATAAATGATTTACATTGACATCGGTAATAACTACGGTTTCGGGGGGAAGATATCTTGAGAGGTTTGAAATTTTATCACCGGTAATAATTTGGGAAATTTTACCATTGCTAAAAATTTCAGTGGACTTTATGGAATTCATGATTTATCTTTTTTTCAAAAATAATGAAATAAACCCTGATACAATAACAAGTGTATTGGACAGACACAAAATCAGCATTGGCTTCATAAAATAAACAGTTTAACCAAAAGGGCTGTTTATGAATTAATTCAGGAAAAAAAAGCCCCAATAGCATTTGTTATTAGGGCCTATGGTCAAAAATGAAAATATATTATTAATTGTTTTTCACTACCTTACCTGTAATTTGCAGTATGGTGGGGTTTTCCGAAGCGTTAGTTTGTACTGTGATAGATTTTCTAAACGCACCATTGCCACTGCCATTAAAGGTTACCGATAATTCTGTTGATTTCCCTGGAAGAATAGGCTCTTGTGAGTATTTTAGATTAGTACATCCACATGAAGCTCTGGCACTGGTTATCAACAAGGGCTGATTTCCGGTATTGGTGAGAGTAAAAGAGGCATCCTTTTTTACCATAAACTGTACCTCTCCAAGATCAATGGTTGTAGCCGCCCATTCGGCCTTTGGCCCTATTTCAACCTCAGTATCTGTACTAACAGTTTTCGACTCTTCTGATTTTGTCGTCTTTACAGGGCTTTGTGCAAAAATGATTGTAACAGACATTATCGTCAGCATCATCAAGAAAATTGACTTTTTCATTTTAATCTAGTTTTAAGTTTGTAAAAAAATAAATTGATGAAGCAAAAGTATATTATACCAATGGAACAGTATGTTAATGAAACTCAAAACTTTGTTAATGAAATGTAAATATATGATTAATCAATTTCATTTCGTTTACTTTAGCAATTCCAAATAATTACCGACTTGTAACATGACACGCAATAAAATTCGATTCATTGTTATTTTAGGAGCATTTGCAATTACAAGTATAATAGTAGTACAGGTGTACTGGTTGCGCAATACATGGAATATCAAAGAAAAACAGTTTAGCCAAACGGTTCATATTGCGCTGTTTGAGGTAGCCGAAAAGATGAGCCGGTACAATCAATCCGTCTTACCTGCCACCAACCCGGTAAACCAGTTGTCGGCAAGCTATTTTGTGGTTAATCTGAACAGTGTAATTGATGCAAATATCCTTGAATATTATCTGAAAACCGAATTTTCAATTCATAATATTATAACTGATTATGAGTATGCCATTTACGATTGCCATGACGATAAGATGGTGTATGGAAAATATGTTTCTGCCAAAGGCGAGAACAAACCGATCAACATGTCAGTTGACCTGCCCAAGTACAGTGATTACATCTATTACTTTGGAATTAATTTCCCCTCTATGCGGAATTATCTTGGTGCAGATATGACCCTCTGGTTTATCTTTACGGCAATATTATTCGTATCGGTCATTTTTTTCGTTTATTCTATATTTATCATTTTACAGCAAAAAAGATATTCGGAACTTCAGAAAGATTTTATTAATAATATGACCCATGAATTTAAAACACCCATCTCGAGCATAAATATTTCTGCTGATGTACTTGCTTCGCCCAATATTATTGAACAGCCGCAACGTTTGAAAAGTTACAGCGCTATTATTAAACAAGAAAATCAACGGTTAAATAATCTTGTGGAAAAGGTTTTGCAAATTGCGCATATCGAAAAAGGCGGCTATGAATTGAAAAAGGAAGCGATACAACTTAATAATTTGATAACTGAAGTAGTAGAGAACCACCAAAGACAGTGTGCAAATGGGAGATCCATTACTTTCACTGTCCAATTGAGCCCAGAAATAAAAGAGGTTTTGGCTGATAAGCTTCATCTTACAAATATTATTTATAACCTGTTGGATAATGCAGTAAAGTATTCGGGTGTTGTTCCACAAGTTACTGTTACAACAAGTATGAACAGAGATAAAATTCGACTTATTGTTTCAGATAACGGACCGGGAATAGACACTGAATATCAAAAGAAAATTTTTCAAAAGTTTTTCCGTATCCCGACAGGTAATGTACACAATGTAAAAGGTTTTGGTCTGGGGCTTTATTATGTGCTTAAAGTGTGTGAAGCGCACGGATGGAAGCTTTATTTGGAGAGTAAAGTCGGGAAGGGGTCTGATTTTATAATCGAAATGATTTAATTATGACTAAAGCTAAAATATTATATGTTGAGGATGATCAAACATTGTCATTCGTAACCCGCGACAATCTTGAATCGCATGGTTATGCAATAGATTTTTGCGAAGATGGCGAGCAGGCAATGAAACTTTATAATGCCAATCATTACGATCTCTGTATCCTCGATGTAATGTTACCAAAGATGGACGGTTTTGAAGTGGCTGCCAGCATAAGGGAGAAAGATGTTGATATCCCGATAATTTTTCTTACTGCCAAATCAACTAAAGAAGATAAGATACACGGATTAAGGTTAGGTGGCGATGATTATATAACCAAGCCCTTTAGTATTGAAGAGCTAATTCTTAAAATAGAAGTATTCCTGAAAAGAAGCGGACAGCTCCGATTAGAGTCTATAGAGGTACATAATATTGGAGAATATACATTTAGTGTTAAAAATCAGCGTCTTACTTTTAATAATAAAATAAAAGAGCTTACCCAGCGTGAGAGTGAACTTTTATGTATGTTTTGTGAAAATAGGGATACGATTGTAAAAAGAGATGATCTTCTGATGAAAGTTTGGGGTGATGACCATTATTTTGCGAGCCGCAGCCTCGATGTTTTTGTTTCAAGATTACGGAAATATCTTAGAGAAGATCCCAAAGTAAAAATTGAGAATATCCACAATGTAGGATACCGATTAATTATCCAATCCAAATAATATTGAACAAATTTTTTTGTGAAGGGATTTCCGATTAAATTTGTGCACAGTTTTTAGTAATAAAAAACAAAATTAATTCACTTAGGCTATGAAAATATTTACTACTTCTCTTTTTTTTACTTTTCTCTTTTTTTTCGCTGTTCCGGCCTTTACTCAACATAACAATATATTTAATGATATTGAAAACCCGGAGGTAGTTAGCAGGAATAAGCTTCCTGCTAGGTCTTTTGCAATTCCTTATTCTTCGGTAAATCAGGCAATTGATAATATTTGGGATAGTTCGCCTTATTTCATGTCGTTAAATGGAAAATGGAAGTTTAAGTATTCTGACAGGCTCGATCAACGACCTGATGGATTTTATCTTACGGAATATGACTTCAGTGATTGGGACGAAATTTCTGTTCCCTCTAACTGGGAAATTCAAGGATACGGTATTCCGATTTATGTAAATCAACCTTATGAATGGACTTACGACCCACAACCACCTACAATACCTCATATTGAGAATCCTTCCGGGTCGTACATCACTTTTTTCGAAGTTCCCGAAAACTGGTTGGGAGGTAAGATAATCCTTCATTTTGGTGGTGCGAAATCGGCTTTATATGTTTGGATCAACGGCGAAGAGGTGGGATATAGTCAGGATGGCAAGCTACCGGCTGAATTTGACATAACTCCATATATACGTAAAGGTAAAAATAAACTTGCAGCGCAGGTTATTCGTTGGAGCGACGGATCCTATTTAGAATGTCAGGACTTTTGGAGGATTAGCGGGATACAAAGGGATGTTTTTCTTTACAGCGTGCCTTTGGTTAATATCAGCGATTTTGAGGTAAATGCAGGGTTGGTTAATGAATATCGAGATGGCCAGTTAAGTGTGTTGTTGAAAATAGATAATGACAATAAGAAAAAAACACCGAAACTAAATTCCACTATTCATCTTTTTGGTAGCTCAGCCGATGCTGTTATTTATCAGGAAAGTAAAACGATTAAACTTGCTGCAAAAGAGAGCGGCGTAATTAAATTTAACGTTTTTATTCAAAATCCCAGAAAATGGAGCGCCGAAAACCCTGAACTTTATAAATTAGTCATAACTCTTTCTGATAAAAAGGGTAACATATTACAAGCATTCTCTTCAAATGTTGGTTTTCGAACTTCGGAAATTAAGAACGGGCAATTACTCATAAACGGCACAGCGGTTACCCTGAAAGGAGTAAACCGCCACGAACATGATCCACTAACCGGGCATGTTATTTCGGAAGAGATGATGAAAGAGGATATCTTTTTGATGAAGAAAAATAATATTAATGCTGTTCGTACCGCTCATTATCCTAACGATCCACGATGGTATGACCTATGCGATCGGTATGGGCTTTATGTTGTGGACGAGGCAAATATAGAATCGCATGGGATGGGTTATGGTGATCGAAGTTTGGCTAAAGATCCTCTCTGGGGAACAGCACATTTAGATCGGGTGAAAAGAATGGTTGAAAGAGACAAAAACCATCCCTCAATTATCATTTGGTCACTTGGGAATGAAGCAGGTGATGGAGTTAATTTTTCTGCTTGTTATCAATGGGTAAAGTTTAGAGATCCCTCACGTCCTGTACAGTACGAACGGGCATTATTAGGCCCTAATACTGATATTTATTGTCCAATGTATGCAAGTGTTGAACATATCGAAGATTATGTTCGAAAACATCAGGACAGGCCGTTGATAATGTGTGAATATGCACATGCAATGGGAAATAGCAGTGGCAACCTGAAAGAGTATTGGGAACTTATTGATAGATATAATCAACTACAAGGCGGATTTGTGTGGGATTGGGTAGATCAGGGGTTATTGACAAAAGCATCAGATGGCTCACAGTTTTATGCATACGGCGGCGATTTTGGACCTGAGGGAACACCAAGCGATGGCAATTTCTGTATTAACGGATTGGTTTCACCCGACCGTACACCGCACCCAGGCCTTTTTGAGGTGAAAAAAGTTTATCAAAATATTGATGTAAAAACAATTAATCCGTTAGCCGGAAAATTTCATATCATCAACAAATACGATTTTACAAGCCTTAAACACTACTACCTTATTTGGGAAATTAAATCCGAAGGAAAACAAATCTTAAACGGAGTGGTTGATCGCCTGCCAGTAGGTGCACATGAGAGTTTTACTCTAAATCTGGACTTCTCTTCTTTGAGTTTTAAACCCGAAAAAGAATATTTTATCCATTTTAGTTTTTTAACTAAAGCTTCTGACGAAATCATTCCAGCCAATTTTGAAGTTGCTGCCGAGCAAATTGAGATACCAAATTACGAACCCTCACTCGACCGTCCGATAAGAAATATACCCGAACTTAAAGTTAATGAGTCATCTAATCTTTTAGTGTTTGAGGGAAGAAACTTTCAGATTTCTTTTGACAGAGAGAGCGGAGAACTCTCCAATTGGCTTATTGACGGAAAAGCAGTAATTAATGAACCACTGAAAGCCAACTTCTGGCGAGCACCTACAGATAATGACTTTGGAAATGGCATGGATAAAAGATGCGCACCATGGAAAGAGGCTTCAGAGTTTTCGCAAGATATGACATCACGCTTCAAAATATTGAATAAATCAGAAGCGATATTTTCGACGAACTGCATTCTACCTTCGGTTAATGCACAACTTAAAATGGAATATAATATTAACGGGTTAGGAGAGATTGCCCTTTCAACATCGCTTACAATGATTAACCCTCCCCGCCCCGATGTGGAAGTGTTGGTTAATTCAAAGACGGAATTTGAAAAGGCCATAGATTTTAATGCTATGACTGCGCATCTTCAACTTAATGACCCTGGTTTTATTGAATTGCCTGAATTTACCCTTGAAACCCTTATTTATCCAACATCATTTAGCGAGATGAATATGATTTGGACAAATAAAAACTGGAGCCGAGGTAAGCTACATTATGAATTTCGTGAAAATGGTAAACTATACGCATTTATTGGCGGTAATATCAATAAGGCGTTCGGCTATCCTTTTAAAACACATCATTGGTATATGATTTCGTTGGTCTATAGTAGTTTCAACAAAAAACTTGATTTGTATGTGAATGGAGAGCCGGTTGAGTCTATAGAATTGGATCATGCCATGACTGTAAATATATCTGGAGATAGTTACTTAGGAGGCAACCCTTATGGTGAAAGATTGTTTCATGGTCGTATGGACGAATTCCGGCTTTGGAATCGTAAACTTACTTTAGAGGAGATTAGAAATGGCTATTTATCCGAACTTTCGGAAATCAAAGATGGGTTATTGCTCTATTTCAATTTCAATGAGATGGTCGGCAATCAGATTAAAGCCAAAGTTGGTAAGAAAATGATACTTACCTACAATGATTTAAGATCTGTTAGGCCTGAGATGCCGCGTTTTGGGATAAGATTTGCGATGCCTGCAAATTATGAAAATTTAAAGTGGTTTGGCAGAGGCCCTCACGAAAATTATTGCGACCGTAATTCATCGGCCTTTGTTGATCTATATCAAAGTAAAGTTGAAGATCAATATTTTCCTTACATACGCCCGCAGGAAAACGGTTATAAAACTGATAGCCGCTGGTTGACGCTTACTGATGAAACAGGAAATGGCTTATTGATAAGTGGCGCACCTCTTTTTTCTTTCTCGGCTTTAAACAACCCTATTGAAGATTTTGATCAAGGAAAGAAAGAGAATTACAGACATACAAACGATATTATTTCAATAGACAAAGTTTTTGTTACTGTTGATCTGATGCAGATGGGTGTTGGTGGCGACAATAGCTGGGGGGCGATGCCCCATCCTCAGTATTTGTTACCGGCCGGTGATTATATATTTAAATGCAAATTGATTCCATTCAAAAAATCGGATAACCCATTTTTGTTCACTGGAAAGTAGATGTGCTTATTAAGGTTTTTTTCAATATTCAGGCTTAACCCGAATTATTGATTATTTTTGGATTTGCTTTAAATTTGTGAGATATGTAGGATAAAAAAAACCCAGGAGAAATCCCGGGTTTTTTTCTTAAAGGTTAAGTTTTTTTACTTTACAATATCTTTAAATTCGGCGTTATTAAAGTATTTGATAAACTCCCTATCAATTTTGGCTTCCTCTTTAAACTTTTTATTGGCTTTAATAGCTTTCTTCAGGTTGCTCAACATCATTTCCTGATTATCAGTACGTGCTCCTGCAATTGCCATCAAATAATATGTTGCAGCATTTTTTCTGGCACAATCAAGATTGGTTGTAGCAGCTCCGTTGTTGCCATCAATCATATTGGCTAAAGCCACATTATAGTTACAGCTTACACCGGCAAATTTACTGATAGCGCCTTTGTAGTCAGCTTTTGAAATATCAATAATGCCAAGGTTGTAGTTGTTGTCAATACCCATTTTGTTAGCTTCGTTGAAGTATGTCTCTGCTTGTTTAAAGTTACCCTGATAGGCATATATCACACCAAGGTTATTGGTTATTATTCCATTGTTAGCATTTAGTTTTTCTGCTTTTTGGAAAAAATCTTTTGCCTCTTCTACTTTACCCATTTTCAATGCGATGTATCCGGCATTGTTTTGTGCTTCCCAGCTATTTGAGAACATATTAGCGGCAGATTTATAAATATTGTAAATGGTTTCCCATTCTGTTGTGAGTGTTCCTGCATAAAGTAATTCAGCCTGTGTAAGTTCTGATGGATCAGTAGTTGCAAGACGTGCAATTTCTTCATCGGTTTTCTTTGGTTCGTAACAGGTAACCACGATTTCTGCACGGCGTTGAGCTGGTAAGATGCTCTTTTCCAGTTCGGGGAAAATGAGAATCATATTCCTGATCTCCTCTTCGCGCTGTTCTGGCTTTGAGGATTTTGTAACGTTAAGAATCTGCTGTTTGTCTTTTACTTCAGAAGCCTCAACTCTCTTTGTAAAACCATTCCAATCAGGTCCATTTCCAATATTTTTAAAGTTTATCTCTGTCGAAGATTTGAAATTTACTTTGGTTTCTTTTTCTTTAGCAACATTGTCAAAACTTCTTTTTAGGATACCCTCAGCGGTTTTAGCACGTTTTTCTGACAATCCATCATTAAAGGTCTCTTCACCTTCTGGCGATGCCCATCCATTGATCACTACATCTTTTATTTCCCACCCTTGACGTACGAAATTGTAAACCTTATCTAATTGTGCTTTTACATCTTCTTTCTTATTCCATTCAAGGTTTGCATTCCAGTCGTGAAGATTTTTAGCAAAATAGATTGTTGCGTTTTCGCTGGCGAGGGTAACTTTTTCGTACCCGTGAGGGGCAAGACGGAGCATTTCAACCTTTTGACCATCTTTTACCTGATATGCTTTCAGGTCAATATTACCATTGGCATCGAGTATTGGGTTTTCATCACCTACCTCAACCATTTCACGTACTTCATTTTCTACATTAATACGATGCGAGGTGTGGATAATCCCATCGGCAAGTTTCTTTTCATCAAAATTGAAAGATTTCCTCATCATGCGTGCATCCTCAAGAGTAATTCCTGCTTCAATCGGTTTTTTTGGTAAAAATGCAATGCTATTTATCACCAGTTCTGCTTCTTTCATTTCATCCGTAAAGCCGAAAGTTTCGGTATAGGTAAAGGAGCCGCCATTATTATAGGTAATGGTAGTACCTTCGCCCGAAACGTTTTCACCTTTTAAAACTATTGGCCGTAATAACACTTTCCCGCCTTCATATTCAATTGTAGGTTGAATTACAACACCGGCTTTTTTGTTGAAAAACTTGGCTGGAAGATTGGCTTTTACTGTAAAAGTAACAATACCACCCTTTGATTCAAGAACTTGCGGAGTTACTTCGTAAGTGATTGAATTAAATTGCTTGGCCATTTTGTTAAGGCTGTTACATCCAACGATCATTACAGCGATTAGCAAAATTGCTGCAAACTTGGCTAAAGTCTGTTTTTTACTCATTATTCTAATTTTTTTTAGTTAGTAATAGAGTTATTTTTAAATAATTAGTTTCTAAAAAATCAGGATTTATAAAATAGACTACTTTTTATTTATTAATGAGATTTTATCCCTGATATTTTCTGCAAAAATATAAATTACTTGTGATTAACAAACTATTTTGTTTGAGAATGTGATTGTTTTATACACTTATTTTAATAAAAAAAGTAAATGCCAAACAACAATTCCAACCGAAACGGCAACATTGAGGGAATGTTTAGTGCCCAATTGTGGGATTTCGATGCATAAATCGGATTGATTTACTATTTGTTGTGATACACCATTTATTTCGTGCCCTACTACGAGCGCTATTTTTGTCTCTTTGTTAATGTTGAGTTTATCCAGATTAGTGGCGTTTTCTACTTGCTCAACGGCATAAATGATATAACCTGCCGATTTTAATTCTTCAATGGCTGTTTCGGTTTTTTCAAAATATTTCCATTCAACTGTTTCTGTTGCGCCAAGGGCTGTTTTGTGAATGTCGCGGTGGGGCGGACAAGCGGTTATCCCACATAAGTAAATAGCCTCAATGAGGAAAGCATCGGCAGTGCGGAAAATAGATCCAATATTATTATGGCTACGCATGTTGTCCAATACAATGATAATTGGGTTTTTATTAGCCTTTCTAAATTCCTCAGGCGTTAATCGGTTTAACTCGCTATTACTGATTTTTCTCTTTTGCATTAGCGGTATTTTTTTGATACTGCGTCGGCAAAAATAATTTAAAACCAAATTAAGTGTTTGAGAATGTCTAATTTGGCTTTAATGGATATAAAAGATGCTATAATCATTGTCTCCTTTGAGTTTGGAATATCGAAA
>JAAYWF010000025.1 GCA_012516825.1 Lentimicrobium sp.
GACCTTTATCAAAAAGACCCGGAAAAGGGTAGAGATTTTATAACGGATTTTTCAGTAAAAATGGGTAATTACACCGTTGAACGGTGGGAGGAGCTTTTTCGATTTCTAATGGTAAAATTTTTGGATGGAAATATTAAAAAAGAAGAAAATGGCCAGTTTCTTACAAGAAAATATGGTAAATATCCTATTGTCATCCATCCTGAATATCCTGAATGGTGGCTTAAGTTAATAGTAGAAACCACTGGAGATAAACTCTTATATCAGAATGATAATAAGGAATAGCCAGTAAAGCAAAGCCCCAGGACTTTTTAGGATAAAATAGCTCAATTAAGCCAAGTTTACTTACCTCGGCAAATCCCGGTTTTCTGCTTTCAATAACTGAAGCACATGTTTATCTATAGGGAAAGTAAGATCTTTCTCATTAATTCTTTCCAAGCTTACCCATCTGAAGCTCTGAGCGCCCTCTTTATCTTTAAAATCAAATGGTTTATCAGATACCTTTAACGTATTAGGGTTTAGTAATTTAACACAATAGTAAATACTAATCAGTTGTTGAGTTGTTTTAAGGTGCATGGTAGGCTGAAAATAGTCAGTTGTATAAAAATGACACACTATTTCTATATCCTGCCCTATCTCCTCCATGATTTCACGTTTGAGGCAGTCAATTGTCCCTTCTCCAAATTTTAAACCTCCGCCCGGAAATTTGGTCATCCGTATCCCAAGCCTAAATTCATCAGTAAGCAACAACTCCTTTTTCTCATTAAAAATTAAACCATAAACCCGGATGTTGAAATGAGTGATTTGATCTATCAATTGATTATTCGTTTTTTTAAATAAGTATTGTTTTATTTTAGGATAGACTACTCCTTCCAATAGCCTTCACGTGGTAATAAGTGATCAAGGTTTGCAACACCATAAGTAACAATAGCTGTAACAATAGAAGTGTGTTCCTGATATTCGGGTATTATCATATTGTATAGATCGCGTTCGGTATGCCATACCTCATTGTAGTCGAAGTCATAACCTTTGGGATCGGTAGTTCCAAAGGACACTACCGGTATTCCGGCTACGGCAAAAGGACCGCTGTCGGTACTCCAGGGTTCGGTAGGGCGTCTCATTGGTTCTCCTTGGCGCAGGGTAAAAGGAAAATCAGGATTAATATCATTCAGGGGTTCACATATTTTTTCAAAATCCTCCATCAATATTGGTGGCACGCTAATGCTATTGGCAACAGTTGGAGCGCCATCACGGTTGAACATATTTGATATTTTGTCGTGTTTATCAGCATTACGCTCAAGCCAGCTTGTCGAACCATATAATCCAAACTCCTCTGCTGCCCAAAGGATAACAAGGATTGTCCGTTTCGGCTTTCCACCGGCCTCCATAATCAGGCGTGCAGCCTCCATTGTTGGGCCAACGCCCGAACTATTATCAACAGCTCCCGTGGCTACATCGTAAGAATCAAGATGAGCGCTGAGGATGACATACTCGTCAGGATATTCCGTTCCGGGTATTATACCGATAACATTATGATATTTCACAGGCCCCATGCTGAAATGATTCCGTATATCAAACTCCAATTCAAAGCGTTGTCGCTCTTTTGCCATTTGCTCAATAACAGCAAATTGATGCTCATTAAGTTTGATGTCAGCAACTGTTGGCAAGGTTTCAAATTCCATATCATGTAAGTTCTCACGGTCGTATAAAGCTGTTATTGGAATAGGAGCTGATTGAATAATACCCAATATTCCAGCCTCTACCATTTCCTTGTAAAACAGACCAGGTTCTTCATTATATGGTAATTGCTCTTTCTCAGGCACTCCTTTATCTCTGTTTTGCCAGTTCTCATACCGGATTTTCCTGTTTTTCACTTCAATTTCCTCATTCAGGTTTATTATCGAATCCCGTTTTTGTGCAGCTTTATCAGAATAACTTATAGGCCATCCTTTGCTTTTACCTGTTACCAAAACCCAAGCCCCTTTCAGCTTCCCTTTCATACGGTCAAATTGGGCTCTGGTCTTTGGCTCAAGTACAACATGCCCTTTCAGCACGCCTTTAGTACCCGCCGTATAGGAAGGAGTAGCAAAATGAAGTGTCATAGGATTGTCGCCCAACAAACGACCGAACCACGGCCCGCGATTAAAGCCAACCGGTACTTCGCCGGCCTCGTCCATAATAACCTCCATACCCCATTCTTTAAACTTATGAGCTGCCCAGTTAGCAGCATCAGTAAAAGCAGCAGAGCCAACCAACCGGCCACCAAAACGATTGCAAAGCACATCCTGATGATGCATAGTCTGATTGTCAGAATTACCAATATCTATAATACGTCTGACTATACTATCAGTCTGAGAGTAAAGAGCAATAGAAAACAACAAAAAAAATGAAGAGAAAAAAAGTCTGATAGATTTTTGCATAGTTTAATGTTTTTCAATGAGATCTCTTCGAAAGAAGAACGCTGACAATGGGCAAAGGTAAATAAACTCCAACTAATCAACAGAAAGGTCTTTTTGGGTTGAATATTTTAAAGGTTACTTTTTTTCTAAACCTGTGATAAAATTATCAAAACACATGTCAAGGTATTTTTGAGGTTGAAGAAAAGTAAGAATGGTAAATTTTTGTAAATGCAAAACGTTTTTCATGGTACAAAATATTAAAAGTAACAATTTTTCTGTCCGGTTATTTTCTGACTAATTCAGCTTGATCTATTATTATTCATAAAAAAAGAAAAAGGGCTGTTTAGATTGTATATTTTTGTGTTTCTTTGATGTTTTAAAATTTGAGCCCGCTCTAAAAATGATTTTTTTCAGATATTCGTGTATTGTTACCGAACAAAGTTGGAGTATTCGTGGCTAAAATTACTTTTAGGAGCAAACTCATATTTCAAATTTAAACTATTCTTTAATAAAAATCTAAAATTGTATGTCACTTATCATTACCGGATCTAATCTAACCATTGATGATGTTGTAAAAGTAGCTCGTCATCATGAAAAAGTTGAACTTCATCCTGATGCCATTGAGCGTATCAAAAGATGTCGTGCAATGCTGGAAAAGAAAATTGTCGCCCGCGAAATAATGTATGGTGTAAACACTGGTATTGGCGAATTTTCGGAGGTTGTACTTACTGACGATCAAGTAAAAGATTTTCAGAAGTATCTCATTTACAATCATGCTGCTGGTATTGGCGAGCCTATGGCAGAGGAGTATGTAAGGGGTGCCATGTTAGGCCGAATAAACGTACATGCTCACGGCAACTCAGGTATCAGGCCCGAAATTACATTGACCCTTGTAGAGATGCTCAATAAAGGCGTTACCCCATGGGTCTGCAAAAAAGGTTCTGTTGGCGCTTGTGGAGATTTGGCTCCAATGTCGCAAATTGCTTTGTTGATGATGGGCGAGGGTAAGGCTTATTATCAGGGCGAGTTGTTAAGTGGAAAAGAGGTATTAGAGAGGGCAGGTATCGAGATACCAGGGCTTAAGGCCCGTGATGGGTTAGGTACTATCAACGGATCAAACGTGCTTACAGCAATGAGCGCTATTTTCCTATATGATGCCAATCGCTGGTTGAAACAGGCTGAGATAGGCGCTGCTATGTCGTTGGAAGCTCTTAAAGCCAATATGCGGCCTTACGCAGCCAAGTTGCACGAGGTGAGAGGTTTTAAAGGGGCAATTAGGAGCGCTGAAGCGATCAGAAAAATCGTTGCAGGTGGCGATCTTGCCGAAGGTCGTGTAAAATGTAAAGTACAGGATGCTTACTCGATGCGTTCAACGCCACAGGTAATTGGTGCAGCACATGACGCATTGGCTTACGCTCGCTCGCAAGTGGAGATAGAGCTAAATGGAGTAGGCGATAATCCAATCTTTTTCCCTGATGAAAATATTCAGCTCTCAGGCGCTAATTTTCAAGGGACGCCCGTTTCGTTGCCTATGGATATGGCTGGGATAGCGGTTACTATGGTAAGTGTAATGTCGGAGCGGAGAATGAACAGACTGAATAATCCGGCATTAAGTGTGGGGCTTCCGGCATTTCTAACTAAAGGTGCAGGCATGTTTTCAGGGTTAATGTTAAGCCAGTACACCGCCGACATGCAAATTGTAGAACAACGAATACTTAGTGCGCCAGCCTCCATACAATCCATCCCAGCAGCCGCTGATCAGGAAGACTTTGTTTCGATGGGAATGAATACAGCAATAAAAAATTTCCAAATTCTCGACAATGCTTATGGTGTTTTGGGAATTGAGATAATGGCTGCAGCTCAGGCTCTCGACTTTAGAGAATATAAGTTCGGGCAGGGAACTTCTAAGGCTAAAGAGATCGTAAGAAAGTATGTTGAATTTCTTGATGTGGATCGCCCGCTGTACGATGATCATAACGCAATGAAAAAACTTGTTAAATCTTGCGAAATATTAGAAGAGGTTGAAAAGATAATCGGTTGCCTTGATTAATTCCCCTTTTTCTTTTTAAAAAATTAAACACCTTATTTTCAGTTATTTATGAAAGATCATGAAAAAGATGAACTCTTAAGACTTATCGTTGCTCCATACATTCAAAAAGCAACTGCATTAATAGGAAAAGCACGAAAAGTAGGAGGAAATCAATTTAGGCATATGATGGCTACATTTACTATACTTATTGACTATCATTATACTAATCATATATTGCTAAAAGCTGCACTAATACACGATCTTTTTGAAGAAATCCCCGAAACTGATAAAAATGAAATCAGAGCTTTAGACGATGGAGATCAAGTTGTAAGGTTAGTTGAAGAGATTACTTGTATTCACGGGCAAGATAAAGAAGAGTATCTAATGAAAATCCTTTTGCATGGATCAGAAAATGCCAAGATTTTGAAAGTAGCCGATCGAATAAGTAACCTCACCGATTTGCATCTTGATGTTATTATCAAAGAAAAAATGGAAAAGTATATTGACCAGACAATGAAATATATCTATCCAATGGCACAGCAGGTAAATGAAAATATGGCAATTGAGGTTAAAGACCTGGTAGAGCGAAGAAGGTTATACCTCGATACTTACCGAAAAGAAAAAGAGCTTCAATGATTAATAAAGAGGATAGCAAAAATTTAATAAACAAGCCAAAAAGGCCAGTACTTTTATCAGTATTATGTATTTTGACCTTTATTGGTAGCGGTCTGGGGAGTTTGTCTTTTTTAGTAACCTACCTTTCCTTTGATATTGCTCAAGAGTTGTTCCAAGAGATGAAAGATATTGTTCCTGGGATTGAGTATGTAGCTAAAGCCGGTAAAAATCTGTTTCTAACCGGTAGTATTCTCTATTTCTTTTCGCTTTTGGGCGCATCTTTGATGTGGCAATTACGTAAAGCCGGATTTCACTTTTATGTCGCTTCGCAAATTTTATTAGTGATATTGCCGCTTGTGTACATTAGTGGATATGGAATTTCTTTTCTTGACGTATTACTTTCGTTGGTTTTCATTTTTTTATATGCCAAATTTTTGAAAATAATGAAATAGGCACCTTTGTTTAGTCATTATGGAAGAAATAACTCAATCATTAAATTCAGAACAGCAAGAATCACGGAAGCCCAGACCATTAGGGCTATCAATACTTTTGATCTTTGTGTTTACTATCAATATTTTTCTTCTTGTGATTTTGACATATAGTTTCTTCTCTGCTGATCTGCTTCAGGAAACAATACAGACATATCTTCGACATAACGTTATTTCTCTCAAAACAGTAATGATAACCACCGGTATCGGCGCTATGATAGCCGCTGTATCTTTAATCGGAATTATATTGATGTGGTTTATGCGTAGATTGGGATTTTACTTATTCGTTTTTGGCCAGATCATTTTTATTGTAGCATTACTTTTTGGATTTCGATCGTTTGACATTTTGAATATAATAGTATTACTTTTTATCATTACGTTGATTGGAATGTATTTAAAAATAATGAAATAAATTTAAAACTATTGATTGATAAGTATTTCCATAAATTTATCTTGAAGCCCTATTATTTTGATAATCTTAGTATGATTCACGGTTTCAATCATACTTTCAGGGTAATGGTTAATGTGCTCACGATTGGAAATGCTATTGGTTTAAATAATGAAGTTAAAGAGGCCTTTTGTGCTGCTTTTGTTCATGATATGAGCCGAAAAAATGATGGCTATTGTACTGAGCATGGGCTTTGGGCAGCTCAGAATAAAATTCCTCTATTCATTGATCTTTTTCGCGAAGTGGGTATAGACAAAACCGGTATGGAGAATATAAAACTTGCAGTAACCCTACACAGTAGTTGTGAGGAATTGGATTTGACACATCCTGCCGGAAAAACTATTGCGCTCTTAAAAGATGCTGATGCTCTCGACAGAATAAGAATAAGCGAAATTGATCTTAAAGAAGATCTATTACGGTTTCCCGAAAGTTGTGATAAGATTGAATTTGCCAAGAAGCTGTTTTATGCCAGCCACGCTATTGAAACTTCACATTTTAACGATATTTACCAAATATCGCTTCAACTCAAATAGTCAACAATTACTTTTATGGTTGGGATAAGAAATGTTTTTATAAACATTGCGTTATTACCCACTAAAATAAACCATTGAGTTTTGACACATCCAACTTTTAAAATTTATCTGCTTCTTCTGTTTACTTTGCTTCTTCAAAGTTGTATTGATATTGTTGAAAGAATTGATTTGAACAAAAATCGTTCGGGAAGTTTCAGCCTCTCTGTTTCAATAACGGGTAAAAAATTTTTATTTGATTTGCTAAATATCGGTATTGATACCGAAGTTTTGGACGATATAGTAATTATGGCAAATGATGCCGCCGATTTATTGCAGCAATGCGAAGGCATTAGCAATGTGAAGGTTGTTACTGGTTCAAATAAAATGACTGTTGCCCTTGCATTTGATTTTGATAATCAACACAATTTGAATAGGGCTTTATATTACATGGCCGGTGAGGAAAAAACAATTTTCAAACCTGCAATTTACAAATTCAAAAGAACCAGATTTGAAAGGAAAAATATTACCAAATTCATCAAACAGGCAGCAAATGGTCAGAAATTTGAATTAAAGCCTTCGTTGATCAACTATATCACTGAGGTGAATTTACCTCGTCCGGCAAAAATGGTTGTTCCCGCCAATGCATCACTTCATCATAGTGGATTTATGGTAAGAGTGCCGGGTAACTTAGCCGAAATATTAGAAAACAATACAAATACCGGTATAAAAGTGAGGTACTGACACTAATTAATCATTAAAGCGCCAATCGAGGCCGAATTTTACTCCCAGATCCTGCAAAGGGTAATGAGGCACAGTGTAATAATTATAGTGCCTGACAAAAGCTGATAATATATTTTGAGTTTTTAGGAAGAAACGGGTACGTTTTACCTGAAAATTAATAAAAAAATCGGCATGGACGAAATTGCCTATTTGTTTTTCATTTTGCAAATAAAAACTTCTTAATGCCGGCATATATGCATCGGCATAATAGGTGGAATTATACCAAAGATCGAAGCCGGATCGTGTGTTTAGCGCACCTTTCATAAAACGCATGTTAAATGTAAATGTAAGGTATGCCAGAAATTCGGGCACTCTAAGCACCTGATCATTTGAAGATTTTTGATAAAAGAGCTTACCTGAAAAATCAAATTTGCCAAGACGAAAATCATTTTCAAGATATGCTTTAATCAGTTGGAAGGATGCTTTATGTTGGGCTGGCAAAGTATCTGCTGCAATATAAAAATAGTTGTCCAATGTGGTAAAATCAATACCAAGCTTGATTTGTTTTTGTGTAATGAAAGCTGAAAGTTGATTCGAAAAAGTTTTACTGAAATTATTATCCCATTTAAAGTGGTTGGAGAAGAAATGCTTATAGAAAAATGGCGGAGCGAGATTTTGAGTTTTAATAGCGAAGTTAAAGGTTGTGTTGTATGGCTGGTTTCGGAGAATGGCAAGTTGTGCAAGGCCATAAATTTTAAAATCGCCCCGATATTCATTATCGGATAAAACAGTCAAGGCCTCTCCTTCAATATTAAGAAGCGGATGAGGTGTAAATCTGATTTCGCCGTAAGGGATAAGTTGGTTATAGCTATAGCTATTTAAAATATCATTAACCTGCGATACTTGATGTTTTATCCCAAAAAGCAGAACTAATGGTTGAGGTTTCAGCCTGTCAACATAGTCAGCATTCGACCATGAAAAAGAGTTTTCTAACGTTTGAAAAAAGACAGAATCGAAAGTGGCAATTGAATCAACATAAATATTATGATAAAAGCCTGAGGTGGGATTCTCATCTTTATATATCAATGCGTTACGGTCGTAAAGAAAAGTATGCGACAATCTGCCAAATCTGATCTGTAATTTTTTGTCGTGGAGATATGCCGAGTCGCTGTCGTTTTTTTTGCGTGGCGAGAGTTGATAGTACTGTTGAAATCCTATTTGAGCCTTTCGCACGTTTGTTTCGGCATTCCACAATTTTATCCCTATGATCGAACGATCAGGTTCGAGGTTGTGTTCGTAAATCGAATCGTTGGCAAGGCCTCCGTTTTCCTGAACAACAACTTTGCTATGAGAATAATTTGCGATAAAGCCATATTTCAAATTATCAGTAAAATACTCTGACTTAAAAGCAATTTTGCGATTATTGGATTTTTGATGTTGATAAGTTCCAAGGGAGTTAATCAACTCGAAATCAACCCCGAAGGCTAGTTTTTTAAAAAAACGTTGTTGATGTCTGGCATGAAAAAGTTGCTCTTTACTTGCACCGGTTACATAACCAATTTCTGAGAAAGGCTTGTGATTAAGATAATACTTTAGCTCTTCCTGTTGAAAAAGATAAGCATCAAAGGTGTTGATTCCATAATTGAATCCAACAGGCCTTTGAATATTAAAAACAAGATTTTTATATGCCAATCCGCTGTTCCCTAACGATGCGATGAATGGATATTTGCGGTCGGGCCAGTTATAAATTTCAAAATCCTTTAGCGTAGTATCAATAGGTTGAAGATTTAGCGGGCTTTCAATATCGAGTCTGTTATGAAATGATTCTACCGCCAGTGAATCTTCAGGATAAAAACCAGAACGATACACTTGACCTGATACTATACCGTGAATCAGTAATATTGCCAAGACCAAAATATGATGATAGATATTTTTTAACCGCACTTCAATTTTGTTTTCAGCGCCCAAAATTAGAGAAAATAGAACTGTAAGAGTATTCGTATCATGACAATGTGTTTTTTCAATCCGGATAAAGTATTTTCAATTGTTAATTTTGGTTTAAAAATCATTTTTTCTAAAAACCTAATTTTAGAAATCACAAAGGCTAATTGTCAAATAATTATCGGTTTTTCAGCTTTTAAGATATGTCGTTTGCCGTAGGCCCCTTTGAGTCTTTCTACTAAAAAGCCGGCCTGACGTAAATTTTGTTTTACAATCCCTTTTGATGAATAGGTAACTAAGATACCTCCTGGGATCAATGATTGGAAAATTTTAAGGAATATTGTTTCTGTCCACAGTTCGGGCTGTATTTCTGGAGCAAAGGCATCAAAATAGACAAGGTGGAAATGGTTCTCGGGTAGATTAAGCGATTGGATTTCCGAATCTATTTTATATAGATAGAACCCTTGAATAATTTCTGTAATTTGATTCCAATTAGCGTTATGCAGTTGGGAAAATATTTCTTTATCTAATGAATTGTTGGTTATTTCTGGGTAGTTTAATTTTGAAATTAATGATTCATCAAGGGGATAAGCTTCTATAGCCCAATAGGTTATCTCTTTTTCATTTTTATTTAAAATTGTCAGTAATGCATTAAGACCTGTGCCAAAACCTATTTCAAGCAGATTTATTTTCTCTCTCTTTTTGCTTACTTCTCTGTATCCGGTGTTAATAAATACATGCATAGATTCCTGCAAAGCGCCAAAAACAGAATGATAGTGTTCGTTTAATGATGGAACAAAAAGAGTGTGTGAGCCATCCGCAGTGATTTTTAATATCTGGCTTTTTGTTTTTTGACAATCTATTGTTGCCCTCACTTTTGTCATTTTATTTATATTTACAACAAATTTAAAAAATTAAAATTATGTTGAAGAATCTGAATCTTGAAAATGTTCTATTTCTCGATATTGAGACTGTTCCGCAATATTCTTGTTATGAAGCGTTGCCCGAAAAGATGAAAAAGTTGTGGGATGAAAAAGCATCAAGATTAAAATATCCTGACAAATCAGATACACCCGAAGAGCTATATCTAAGAGCGGGGATTTATGCAGAATTTGGCAGAATAATATGTATTTCGGCAGGTTATATCTCCGGTACCCAGTTTCGGATTAAATCTTTTTACCAAACTGAAGAAAAAGAGTTGCTCAGCAATTTTGCCAATTTGCTCAATAGACATTACGATACTCCAAATCATTTACTATGCGCTCATAATGGCAAAGAGTTCGATTTTCCATATATTGCCCGTCGTTTACTCATCAATGGACTTTCCATTCCTGAAATCTTGAATCTTGCAGGTAAAAAACCGTGGGAAGTACAGCATCTTGATACTATGGACCTTTGGCGGTTTGGTGATTATAAAAGTTATACTTCACTAAATCTGCTGACGGCAATATTCAATATCCCAAGTCCCAAGGATGATATTGATGGAAGTATGGTTTACGAAATCTACTGGTTGAAAAATGATATAGATAGAATTGTAGCTTATTGCCAAAGAGATACGCTTGCTGTAGCACAACTATTACTAAGATATTTAGGCAAACCTATCATCGAAGATTCTCAGGTAATAATAACGTAGGCCAATTTTTCAACACTATATTAAAAGCTATTCGCAACCGTTGTAACCGCAGCCGGTACAAGTAATACATCCTTCACGATAGATTAGGCTTCCTTCATTGTTACAGTTTGGGCATTTTCCTTTTTTCGCTATAGTGCCATCTGGAATATATTTCTTTAGGGCACGTACAACACCATTTTTCCATGTATTGATGGTATCACTGTCGAGAAGAAGATTGTCAACAATATCCACAACGTAGGGTAGAGGCATACCATGTCGTAAAATCCCGGAAATCAGTTTTGCATAATTCCAATATTCCTTGTTGAATTGTCGGGAGAGCCCTTCCATAGTAATGTTGAATCCTTCTTTATCTTGAAACTGAAAGTCGTATCGTGATATTTCGTTTTCTTTATTTTTTATCACACAGCCTTTTGTAACCCATTCTGGCACAAAGAATCCTTTTGCCTTTCCGGTAAATATTTCGTAAGGTCTATCATTATATAGTCCTATAACTGCCACCCACTTTTCATCATTATTTGTAAACCACATAACCTCAGCTTTTAGCTTTTGTGGGCGTGGTGGGGCTTGTGTCTCTCTGAACTCGCACTCTCGTTTGTCCTTATTTTCAATTAAAACTCCGTCGCGTGATCCTTCACGATAGATTGTCATCCCTTTACAACCACTCTCCCATGCTGTCATATACACTTCACTTACTAAATTCTCGGTGGTGTCAGCAGGTAAATTAACTGTTACGCTGATGGAGTGATCAACCCATTTCTGAACAGCCCCCTGCATTTTTACTTTCGAAACCCAATCAATATCTTGTGAGGTGGCCTTGTGATAAGGTGATTTACTAACAAGGCTTTCTATTTCATCCCCACTCATCTTTTCCACAAGATCGGGTTTATAACCGTTTACCTCAAGCCACACTT
The DNA here is from genome assembly GCA_012516825.1 of Lentimicrobium sp. Taxonomy (GTDB): domain Bacteria; phylum Bacteroidota; class Bacteroidia; order Bacteroidales; family 4484-276; genus RZYY01. The sequence continues at coordinate 11,694 of JAAYWF010000025.1, forward strand.
TAAATTTAGGGTGGAGTATATTAAACTCTTCCCAGGAATCTCCTACTTCGTCAACAAAAGTAACAGTTACATTCTTATCGTTCGGGTTAACTTTACGACGACGACTATAGGTGGGCCTGAATACCGGTTCGATACCTGAAGTTGTTTGAGTGCAGATGCTAACACTTCCGGTAGGGGCAATAGTAAGCAGGGCAATATTACGGCGACCGTATTTTTTCATATCCTCAATTATGGTAGGATCAGCATTACCAATACGCTGAATCATTGGATTATCTTTTTCCTTTTCATAATCAAAAATGGGGAAACCTCCACGTTCTTTTGCAAGATTTACAGACGCACGGTACAATTCTGTTGCAAGTGTTTTATGGATTTTTACAGCAAATTCAGTGGCCTCTTCCGATCCGTAACGCAATCCAAGCGCTGCCAACATGTCTCCTTCTGCAGTTATTCCGATACCGGTGCGTCGGCCAAGCAAGGTCTTTGCCTTTATTTTCTCCCACATGTTTTTCTCGATCATTTTGGTATCGTCGCACTCAGGGTCAGATTTGATTTTTAATAATATTCTATCAACCTTTTCTGCTTCCAGATCAATAATGTTATCCATCATTCGTTGAGCGATGTGTACATGTTTTATGAAAAGAGAAAAATCAAATGTGGCATTCTCCTGAAACGGGTTCTCGACGTAACTATATAGGTTAATTGCCAACAAACGACAACTGTCGTAAGGGCACAAAGGTATTTCTCCGCAAGGGTTGGTAGAAACTGTTGTAAATCCTTGATCAGCATAGCAATCTGGAACAGATTCTGCTAATATAGTATCCCAGAAAAGTACACCTGGCTCAGCAGATTTCCATGCATTATGGATTATCTTGTTCCATAATTGGCGGGCGTTAATAGTTTTGGTTATGATGGGGTTGTCGGAATTAACAGGAAATTGTTGAGTGTATGGTAGATCTTCCTTAACACAACGCATAAATTCGTTGTCAATTTTCACTGAAACATTAGCTCCGGTTACTTTGCCCGATTCCATTTTGGCATCTATAAAAGCTTCAGCATCAGGATGCTTTATGGATAGGGTGAGCATAAGTGCGCCGCGTCTTCCATCCTGTGCTACTTCGCGTGTGGAGTTAGAATATCGTTGCATGAAAGGCACAATTCCGGTTGATGTAAGTGCGCTATTTTTTACCGGGCTACCCGCAGGGCGGATGTGAGAAAGATCATGACCAACACCTCCACGACGCTTCATCAATTGCACCTGTTCCTGATCAATTTTCATAATTCCTCCATAAGAGTCAGATGGTGTATCATCTCCTATGACAAAGCAGTTGGAGAGTGAAGACACTTGGAAATTGTTCCCTATTCCAGCCATAGGGCTTCCTTGTGGAATAATATATTCAAAATCTTTGAGAACTTCATAAAAAACGGGTTCGTTCAATGGGTTTGGGTATTTAAGATCAATGCGGGCAATCTCGGCGGCTATGCGATGATGCATGTCATCAGGAGTAAGTTCAAAGATATCTCCATTACTATTTTTTAGGGCATATTTGGTCATCCATACTTTGGCAGCCAGCTCGTCACCTTTAAAATAAGATATGGTTTCTTTCATTACCTCTTCGATGGGAAATGCTTTCAATTTAGCCTTTGAGGCAGTTTTTGCAGGCTCAGGTTTTACTATTGGGCCAAATAGTGTTTGTTCGATCGCTTTCGGCCTTTCACGTTTTGTAATTACCTTGTCATAAGCATTTTTATTTCCTTTTTTAACATGCGAGCTTTTTACATCCGTCGTAGGTTCCGTTTCCAAATCTGCAAAAAGATCAAGTGTCATAATATTTTGATTAATAATAAGTTATTAATTATTAGTTTTTCATGAAGGCTAATCTTCAACAAATTAAATTCTAAAAAATTTAGAGAAAAAGCTGTGCAAGATACAACCAAAACAGACATCTTACCAAATCAATTTATCCACAATTCGATTGTTAATAAAATTAACTACCTGATATAAAATGTTATATATTGTAAAATGGAAAAATTTATTTTTGGATAAAAAGTTTGGCACGTGTTATTTCAAAAATATCAAAACTATAGATTTATTAATCTACATTCGACTTAAGAAAAACAGTAAAATTTCATCATTTTTGATTTCAGTTATTGGTAACGAAAAACCTCTAATGTGTAACTTCACACCTCTTGATTTCATATAATAGCATAAATAGATACATCGAAAAGTTTGTTCCATGCTATTTTATACCTTTGCGGCACTTTTTTTTATTTATTATGGTAAAAGTCAACAAAATACAAATTATTAAAGCCTTAGAAGAGGTTATTTTTTTTCCTAAAGGAAATAATATCGTTGCACTCAAAATGGTTAACGATATCGTTATTGACAAAAATCAAATTACTATTGAAATAGTTTTTGAAGATCCAAAAGCTAAAACGGCTGAAATAGTTGAAAATAGCAGCATTAATGCAATTAAAAAACACTTTCATGACCTTACACAGACTATAAAAATTATTCGTAAAGCTAAAGCTTTAAGTTACACAGATGGCATTAACACTATTATAGCTGTGGCATCGGGTAAGGGCGGAGTGGGTAAATCAACTATCGCCGTCAATTTGGCAATTACACTTTCCCAATTGGGCCATCGTGTGGGAATTCTTGATGCAGATATTTATGGGCCTTCAATTCCAATGATGTTTGATATGATGGATGAAAGACCGATGGCAGAAAAACGAAATGGTAGCGAGGTAATTATTCCTATTATAAAATACGGTCTTAAAGTCATGTCTATCGGATTTTTTGTAGATCCGTCACAGGCATTACTCTGGCGCGGGCCAATAGCTTCTAATGCATTGAATCAATTATTTAACACCACCGATTGGGGTGAACTTGATTATTTGATTTTGGATATGCCTCCCGGCACTGGTGATATCCACCTCACAATGGTTCAGGATATTCCTGTGGATGGTGTTGCTATTGTCAGTACGCCACAAGAGATAGCTCTTGCTGATGCCCGCAAGGCTTTTAGCATGTACAACACCGACAAAATCCAAGTTCCGATATTAGGTCTTATTGAAAACATGTCGTGGTTTACACCTGCCGAACTCCCCCAAAATAAATATTATATTTTTGGAAAAGAGGGAGGTAAACAACTTGCTAATGAACTTGGGTTGGTATTATTAGGACAAATACCATTGGTTCAAAGTATTTGCGAATCAGCAGATCAGGGAAAACCAATAACATACACAAATGAGCCAGATATCTTAACAAACTCCTTTGTTAGTCTGGCCGAAAATATTATTAAACGATTGAAATTAATCAAATAAACTTTTATAAAGATGAAAAACAATGAAGAACTCATACGTAAAGTAAAAAATGTTATTGATCAAATTCGTCCATACTTACAAAGTGATGGTGGAGATATTGAATTTGTTGAGCTTACTTCTGATAATATCGTTAATGTAAAGCTTTTAGGGGCTTGTGGGTCATGCCCTTACAGTACCATGACACTAAAAAACGGTGTGGAAAATGCAATGAAGCGCGCTATCCCAGAAATAAAATCAGTTGAAGCTATAAATCTGGATTTCTAACAACTAAATTGTTAACATTTTTATTCAAAAGTGGCTTTTTATCAGTATAAATATTAACTATCTAAATGATTAAGCCATAGTTGTAAAAATTGTTTAATTTAGTTCTCAACGAATAAAATATCTTTTTTAACTTTGCCTAGTTTTAGCAAAAAATAATGAATAATCAATTAATTAATTTAAATCTACCTTTATGAAAAAATTTCTATTAATAGTTCTTATCGGATTGTCTGTTACTCTTTTTGGCCAGACAACAGATAGGCCATGGTTGATCGGCATTAGCTCCAATTATGCCGATTTTAATGCGGTTGAGATGTCGGTAAGAAGGCAACTAAGAGATGCCAATTGGATGGGTAAAACACTCCCCTCTCAATTAAAAGTTGCCAGATCACTTAGCAAATCCTTTGTTTTCGGTGCTGAATTTTCGTTTGTTACCTTGGAATCGGAAAAGCTAAATCTAATACCTACCATTAAATCCAATGTTAGTACTGACAAATTTTGGCGTATGGGAGGTCAATTTGAATACAAATTTGCCAACGGATACCTGCTGAAAGAAGATGCTATCTTTGATCCATATATCTTTTTAGGACTAAACGGATCGAATATTAGCGAAAAAACATACTTGGCTCAATCCACTGGCGCAGGAACCAACATCTGGTTTAATAAATGGCTCGGTCTTAATTTTGAAGGATCATATGACTATTTATTTGATTTCAACGATTATTTTCATTACTCATTTGGGGTAACTTTCAGGTTAGGCAAAGCTAAAGATAGTGATGGAGATGGTGTTCCCGATCATCTTGATGAATGCCCTGATGTACCGGGGTTGAAAATTCTCAATGGATGTCCTGATCGCGATGGTGACGGTATTCCCGATCATCTTGACGAATGCCCTGATGTACCGGGACTTGCTGAGTTTAAAGGATGTCCTGATCGTGATGGTGACGGTATTCCCGATCATCTTGACGAATGTCCTGATGTACCGGGACTTGCTCAATTTAAAGGATGCCCTGACCGCGATGGTGACGGTATTCCCGATCATCTTGATGAATGCCCTGATGTGCCGGGACTTGCTGAGTTTAAAGGATGTCCTGATCGCGATGGTGACGGTATCCCCGATCATCTTGATGAATGTCCGGATGTACCGGGACTTGCTCGATTTAAAGGATGCCCTGACCGCGATGGTGATGGTATCCCCGATCATCTTGACGAATGCCCGGATGAATTTGGCACAATTACAAATAAAGGATGCCCAGAAATAATTCAAGAGGTTGAAAAAATTGATTTCCATGTAAAGAATATCCTCTTCGAAATTAGTAGTTCAAAAATTAAACAGGAATCATTTAGCGATCTTGATGAAATTATAGCTATTATGAAGAAATTCCCTGATTCAAGGTTTACCATTCATGGGCATACTGATAATACTGGTTCAGATGCATTAAATATGAACCTTTCGAAAAATCGTGCGAAATCAGTTAAAGATTATTTTATCAGTAAAGGAATAAATGCCAGCAGGTTAGAATCCGATGGGTTTGGGAAAAACAAACCGATTGACGTAAATGATACTCCTGAAGGCAGAGCAAATAATAGACGTGTTGAAATCAAGGTTATTAAATAACCAATAAAACACATAATTAATTTTTGCCCCGGAAAGGTAAAATCTATAGCCAATCCGGGGCATTTTTTTATAGAATAAGCAACCCAATGGTATTATTGATTTAATGTTTGTTCAGTATAATTCTTATCTTATTGATCACATACAATTAATCACTTAATTAATGTAATTGCCTAATCTGATTTAATTTAGCATTAAAAGATCGTTATTTCGTTTTTGCTAAAAAAGTATGTAGTACTGATTAGTTTTGAAGCCGCTATTAAGAAATATACTTTCCTAAAAACAGGAAATAAGTTTGTTATTCCGTCAAATAGCAGGTGTTATTTCTTAACCCGCCTGATTTCCTAAAAAAATATCTATCAATTGAAAACGTTTGATAATTAATTTTTGAAAAATAACCAAGATGAATGGTGGCATCTATTTCAGGATTGGTATAATCCATCTTTTGTTTTTTTTATATTTATTTTCTCACGCCCAGCAGACAAAGACTTACGATGATCCTCAAGCCAGCTATCGTCAAGCGGTTGATTTGGTCGAAAAAAAACAATATGGCGCAGCTCAGCATCTCTTTGGCCGACTGATTTCTACACTACCAGCCGGCGAGTCAGTAATGAGGCTCGAAGCAGGATTTTATGATGGATTGTGCGATTATTACTTAAATCATCCTCAGGCAAAGGATAAATTTGAGGATTTTGTGAGGTATTATTCCGATCATTCCAAGACCAACCTTGCCTTTGTATATCTTGGATTTATTGAGTATGCAGCCCGTAAATATAGGTATGCTCAGGAATATTTTGAAAAAGTTGATCCATACAGACTCAATCCGGAATTGATGCCGGAATATCTTTACAAATTAGGATATTGTTATTTGCAGCGTGAAGACCTATTCAAAGCCAAAGATGCTTTTTTTCCTATCTTAAACACAGCATCGGATTACCGCGATGGAGCTAACTACTATTACGCCTATATTGCCTATCAGGAAAAAGATTATCAAACTGCGCTGTTTCATTTTGAAAAAATTGATTTAAAATCGGATTTTTATGAAGAAGTACCATTTTATCAACTTCAGATATATTTTATAAAAAATGATTTTGAACAGATATTAACCAAAGGGCCAGCGTTAGTTGAATATTACACTAAAGACAAGAAGAAAAACAGTGAGCTTGCGCGTATCGTGGCAGAGGCTTATTATCAAAACAAAGATTATTCAAAAGCTATTGATTACTTTGAAAAATATCTGGCGGGAACACAAAAAGTCAATTCTCGTGACGAAAACTATCAACTTGGCTATGCTTACTATAAAACAGCCATGTATCAAAAGGCCATCGGGTATTTTGAAAAGGCCATTAAAAATAAGGATGAAATGTCACAAAATGCATATTACCATCTGGCCGATTGTTATCTTCAGACTGGTCAGACGAAGTTTGCACAAAATGCCTTTTATACAGCTTATCAGATTTCAGGAAATGAGGATTTGCGCGAAGATGCCCTTTTTAATTACGCCAAACTTACTTTTGAGCTGGCATACGATCCTTACAACACATCAATGGCAGCCCTTAACCAATATATCAACGACTACCCAAATTCAGAAAGAATTGATGAAGCTTATCAGTATTTGATAAATTTATTTTTATCATCAAAAGATTATCAGGCTTCAATTAATGCTATTGAGAAATTAAAAAAGAAAAATAGGGATATGCAATCGGCCTATCAACGAATAACATATCTGTTTGGAGTTCAACTTTTTAATAGTGGACATTATCAACCGGCAATAGAAAATTTCAGAAAAGCTTTAAATAATAACATTAATCAGGAATACACGGCACGTTCACGTTTTTGGATTGCAGAATCTTACTTTCAAACGGGGGAATATACCCGTGCTATTGACCATTACGATTCTTTTGAGTCATCGAGCGGCTCGTCGAAGTTAGATATATTTCCGCTGGCTTCGTACAATCTTGGTTATGCTTATTTCAAGCTTAAGTATTACGAAAATGCGGTAGAGAAATTTAAAAAGTTCGTTTCGCGTCCCGGTATATTAGGCGAGCCCCTCTTAGCTGATGCATATATTAGATTAGGCGATTGCTATTTTATTACTAAAAACTTTTCGCAAGCTGTAAGCTACTATGATCAGGCCATAAGTCGGAGCCCAAGAGAGAGTGATTATGCACTTTACCAAAAAGCTATTTCAGAAGGAGCACGTGGGCGCACTGACCAAAAAATAAGCCAGCTGCAAAACCTGGTAAATCTTTATCCACAGTCATCCTATGTTGATGATGCTACCTACGAAATTGCTGAAACATATCTGCTACGCAATGATAATCAAAATGCTTTTAAATGGTTTGATGAGGTGATAAAACAATATCCAAACAGTAGCTATTTTAACCGTTCGCTGCAAAAAATAGGGTTGATCTATTACAATCAAAATAACTTTGATAATGCGCTTGAAATACTAAAACAACTGGTAATAAAGCACCCTAATTCAATTGAAGCGCGAGATGCGTTGCTCACTATCAGAAACATTTATATGGACAAAAATCAAGTGCATAAATATTATGAATTTGCCGAAAGTGTTCCATCTGCAAAAATATCTGCTAGCGAAAAAGATTCGATAACTTATATTGCAGCCGAAAATTTTTATTTAACTAACGATTGCATTTCTGCCATTGAAGCATTTGATGAATATATAAATAAGTTCGAAAATGGAGCTTTCGTATTAAATGCCTACTATTACAAAGCTGAATGTGAGTTTAATTTAGGAAAAACAAATGAAGCGCTTCAAGGATACGAATTTGTTAATCGTTTCTCAAAGTCACGGTTTAGTGAAAATTCAGCATTGCGGGCAGCAGAAATATACCTTTCAAATGAAAATTATCATAAAGCTTTAGAAAATTTCAGTAATCTCGAATTGATTGCTGATCATTCTACTAACATCATAACTGCAATATATGGCCAGATGGAGTGCCATTACAAGTTAAATGAACATCCTGAGGCTATTGAATCATCACGAAAATTACGGTCTCTCGATCGAATAAGCAATGAGCAGTTGATAAAATCATACTATATAGCTGGTAAATCGGAGCTGGAAATGGAAAACTTAACTAAAGCTAAACAAGAATTGGAAAGTACTGTTGAACTGTCGCAAGGTGCTTTCGGCGCTGAAGCAAAGTATTTGTTGGCAACAATAGCTTTTAAGCAGGGCGAATTGAAAAAGGTAGAGGATGTAGTAGTAGAGCTTGCTGGGCAGTATCCATCCTATGAATACTGGAAAGCCAAAGGTTTTTTACTCCTTTCGGATGTTTATGTAAGTCTTGGAAATATTTTTCAGGCAAAAGAGACATTACAGAGCATTATTCAATATTATCCTGACAAGGACTTGAAAGAGATCGCAATAGAAAAGCTCAATAATATCGAGAAAAAGGAATAATTTATTGTTAGAAAGATAGCGTTAATGAAATTATCAGAAAATCAATATAAGCACATAATGAGATTAAAAAAATCAGCCATCGGATTGAGTCTTTTTTTGTTTATAATGTTGTGGATTACTGATTTAACATTCGGACAAGGTAGAAATCAGGAAGTAACTATCATTGCTCCTTATCAGCCATCCATTTCTGATGTTACAAAAATACCATTCAAACCCGAATTCAAAGATACACTTGTGAAAGCTCCAGAAATGAGCTATAGCATAAATTCGCAACGTATCCCCACCCTATTTGAAGCACAACCATTAAAACCTGCTTTTATACAAATTGACCCTGAAAAATTACTTCACCGCAATTATCTTAAAGCAGGATTTGGCAACTACAAAATGCCTTATGCTGAGTTCTATTCCAACAGCCTTTATTCAAATAAGTATTCACTCGGATTTTATGTTCGTCATCTATCCTCACAAGGTGGCATAAAAGACTACCCAACAAGCGCTTTTAGTAAAAACAATATATCAGTTTATGGAAAAAGATACCTAACCGATAAAGTAGTTTCAGGGAATCTATTGTACGACCGTGATGTTGTGCATTATTACGGCGTGAAGCAAAATGCAGATAATGTTACCTTAACAGATAATGATTTAATACAAAGATTTTCACTGTTTGGCGCTGATGTTTCACTTGCAAGTAACAGTCGCAGTAAGAATAATTATTTAATAGCTCTAAATTTTTGGGGCTTAAATGACATTTTTAAAACCAAAGAATCGCAAATAGGACTTAAAGGAGCTTATAGTTCAGGCAATAAGATAATAAATGTAGCCAAAGAAGAAAATTTAGGCGCTAATCTTCACTTTGATCTCTATGCAAACAACGACAGTTTAAATCATTTAGTTACTGTTAAAACAGCCCTTAATCCTTACTTCCGTCTTAATTTTGATTATCTTGACCTCACGCTTGGTTTTGAAACCGTATTAGCCGCCGACACAAACAGTAAGACATATATCTATCCGCAGGCAAAACTCTTTTTCAAAATCATTCCCGACTATTTACGACTTTACCTGTCAGTTACTGGTGGTTTACAACGGAACACATTAAAAAGTACAAGCCGGGAAAATCCTTGGATCAATACTCTTTTTTCATTCAATTTTACTAATACAAAATATAATTTCAAAGGTGGAGTTACCGGAAAAATCAATCAATTGATTGATTTCAACTTTAGCGCATCATATGCCGATATAGATAATATGCTGTTTTTTGTTAATGATAACATCTCTCCATTTAATCCTAATATAAAAGAAAATTTTGGCAACAAATTCATTAGCGTTTATGATGATGTTAAGGTAACTACCATAAATTTTGAGGGTAATTATGATGCACCAAATAGATTGAAAACAACATTAGTAGCTACTTACCGCGACTACAAGCTAAACAATTTAGATCGGCCATGGCACAAGCCAGCCATCGAAACCAGTATTATTTCGAGATATTTTCTAAAACCGGAAATTGCCTTAACGGGAGAGCTTTTTTATGTTGGAAAATCTTATGCACGACTTCAGGATGCTGATCAAAACATCACCGAGAAAAAGATTAATGGGTATGTTGATCTGAATTTCGGCGCTGAGTATTTTTTCAATGATAAAATATCGGCATTTGCTCAAGTAAGCAATGTAACCGGCACACGCTATTATCGCTGGTATCAATACCCATCGCAGCGTATCAATGTTATGGCTGGCGCTGTCTTTGCGTTTTAAAGCAAAGGAAGGATTATTATTTGTTTAGTATTATAAGTTGGAAAAATCTTACTGACAACTTCCCGAAATTTGTTGAAAGTTCTACATCACTCTCCGATTAAGCAATTTCATAATCAATCTGCTTTTTTCTTATATCAATATTTTTAACCCTTATCCTAATTGGATCGCCAAGTTTAAATTCGCGCTGATAACGATGGCCGATAACTTTGTAATTCTCTTCGTCAAGGTAATAAAAATCATCGTCAAGATCTTGAAGGCGTATCATCCCTTCGCATTTATTCTCTTTTATCTCAACAAATATTCCGTATTTTGAAACTCCTGAAATCAATCCGTCAAATTCTTGCCCAATCTTATCCGACATGTATTCAGCCTGTTTATATTTTATTGAGGCACGTTCAGCTTCCTGTGCTTTACGCTCCATATCGGAGGCATGTGTACAATAACCTTCGTATTCATCGGCATTCACCGATGGTTTTCTATCAAGGTAACGTTGCAAAAGGCGATGTACCATCAGGTCGGGATAACGACGAATAGGTGAAGTAAAATGGGTGTAATACGCAAAAGCCAATCCGTAATGACCGATATTTTTAGTTGAATATTCGGCTTTAGCCATGGTGCGTACAGCAAGTGTTTCCACAAGATTTTCCTCTCCCTTCCCCTTTATTTTTTCAAATAATTCATTAAAAGACTTAGCAAGGTTACGTTCCGTACTAATACGCATTTTGTAACCAAGTTTAGCGACAAATTGAATAAACTGATTAAGCTTTTCAGGCGAAGGCTGATCGTGAATACGATAGACAAATGTTTTTGGTTCAACAGCGCCTCGCTTGCGTCCAATACGTTCGGCCACACGTCGGTTTGCCAATAACATTAAATCTTCGATAAGAAAATTTGACTCTTTTTGTTCGCTGATTATTACCTCAATAGGCTTTCCTTTTTCATCAAGTTTAAAGTTTACCTCCTGAGTATGAAAGCTAATGGCTCCTTTTTTAAAACGCTCTTCTTTGAGTTGAGAGGCAAGTTTCCAAACCTCGTTTATCACCTCTGCCAAATCGCCCTTTCCGGTTTCGATAATGTGCTGAACCTCTTCGTAGTCGAACCGGCGGTCGCTATTTATTATTGTTTTACCAAACCATTCAGCTTTTACCTTTGCGTTGTCATCCAGCTCAAAAACAGCGGAGTAACATAGTTTATCTTCTTTTGGTCTAAGTGAACAAACGTGGTTCGACAGTTTTTCAGGCAACATAGGGATTACTCTGTCAACTAAATAAACGGATGTGCCTCTTTGAAACGCCTCTTTATCAATTTTTCCGTTAGGTTTCACGTAATATGAAACATCCGCTATGTGTACTCCTATTTCGTGATTTCCATTTTCGAGTCGGCGGTAGCTAATGGCATCATCAAAATCCTTTGCATCGAATGGATCAATGGTAAATGTAGTTATTTGCCGAAAATCCCTGCGTTTTTTAATCTCTTCGGCAGGTATAACATCCGATATTTTGGATGCTTCTGCTTCCACCTCTTTTGAAAAAGCCAATGGAAAATCATTTTCAACCAGGATTGCTTGCATTTCCACTTCATTATCTCCCGGCTTACCAAGTATTTTTATCACCTCACCAAATGGATTATTCGCATGTTCAGGCCATTCAGTCATTTTCACCACCACCTTTTCGCCATGTTTAGCTTTATTTAAGCTATTTAATGGGATAAGGATGTCAATCGGCATATTTTGGCTATCAGAAATCATAAAAGCTACTTTGGCTGATTTTGCTATCGTGCCAACAAAAAAGGTCTTAGCCCTTTTTATTATTTCAACAATCTCGCCTTCGGGTTTGTGTCCTTTACGTCGGGGGAACAAACGCACTTTTACTATATCGCCATGTAGGGCATGTCCTGTATGATTAGCGCCGATAAATATATCTTCACCCATTTCTGGAGAGGTAACATAAGCTTTACCCGTTTGCTTCATATCCACCTTGCCTTCATGAGTAACTTTAAATGCCTTTTCAGAAGTTAGTTTTTCAGGTTTTATCTTGAATTTACCCCGGCGCAATTGCTCCAACTCTCCTTTTATTGCAAGTTCTTCAAGTGTATCTTTGATAAGATTCTTGGAGGTGCGATCGTTAACACCCATAATGTGAGCCACTTGTTTATAATTGAAACTTCCAAACGGATTTTCAATAAAATGACTTCGCACACCGGCAATAATTGCCTTTTTGCCCAACTTAGCCTTGTTAGCTTTATTTTTTTTTGGTGATTTGTTTTTTCGAGACATATTTTTTACATTTAAGTATCGCTAAATTAGTAAAACTATCAAGAACGATTTTCGAAAATGTTTTCAATAGCAATTCGTTTTATCAAAACATTATTTTAGATAACGTATGAATAAAAATGAAAATACTAATCTTGAAAAAACTTACAATTAATTCATCTTTTAATTCTTGTAAATTCATTTTTATGAAATCGTGGCAGAAACAACAAGTTAAAAGATTTAAAATCATAGCATTTTGACAAATATTTAGCCTTTGCATCAATTTTGATAAAAGGACATTTCTTAAATACGCAAAAATGGATTACAAAGATTATTATAATATTTTAGGGGTAGATAAGAAGGCTACAAAGGAAGAAATCAAAAAACAATATCGCAAATTAGCTAAGAAATATCACCCTGACCGCAATCCTAATAATAAAGAGGCGGAAGAAAATTTTAAAAATATTCAGGAGGCCTATGAAGTATTGGGCGATGATGCCAAACGATCGAAGTATGATCAGTTAGGGGCAAACTGGAAACAGTTTCAGGAGGGTGGAGCCGGTTTTGATTTTTCTCAATGGGCACAACAGGGAGGAGGTCGGAGTTACAGAGTGTCGTTTGACAATATTTTTGAAGGTGGTAGCGGCTTCTCTGATTTTTTTAATAGCTTTTTTGGTGGCGGAGATAGTTTTATCCATCAAGAATTTGGAACACAATCCAAACGCAGAAAGTCGGCAAATATCAAAGGGCGGGATTATCAAGCTAACCTCACTATATCCTTACATGAAGCCTATCATGGCACCTCTACAATTTTAAATGTTAATGACAAAAAGATAAGAGTTCCGATAAGACCAGGGGTTAAAGATGGACAGGTATTACGCGTCCGGGGCAAGGGAGAGGTCTCATATTCGGGTGGTGAGCCCGGCGACTTGCTAATAAAAATTAATGTAACAAAAAGCGCTTCAACTAAAGTAAAGGGCAACGATCTTTATTCCGATGTAAAGGTTGATCTTTATACGGCAATTCTTGGAGGTAAAATTACCATTCAAACTATTAGCAAACCCGTTAGTATAAATATACCGCCCGAAACACAAAATGGGAAAGAGTTGCGCTTGAAAGGACTTGGGATGCCGGTATTTGGAAGAAAAAATGAATTCGGCGACCTCTACCTGAAAATCGTAGTCCATTTACCCGAAAATCTTAATGATCAGGAAAAGGCTCTTTTCAATCAATTGAAAACTATAAGATCCTAACCCCTTTTTATTTGTAACTCTTATTAATTCATGTTTTGATAATAACCAAAGGTTAGCGCCGTTAGTAAGATTTATTGTTACTAACTATAGAAAAATATTACTTTTATCTCATGTTTCAAAAACTTCTGATTCCTGCTAAGTTGCTTTTAATCATGTTGGTTTTAGCAGGAAATCTGCTCTATTCCCAATCTGCTACAATAAGAGGATTTATTTATGAAAAGGAGAGCGGTGAGCCGGTCATTTTTACCAATGCTTATCTTCTTGGAACATCTTATGGTTCAACAACCGACATCAATGGCTACTTTGCCATCACGCAAATACCACCGGGCAGTTATACTCTCATAGTTACCTATTTAGGATACGACACACTTACAGAGGATGTGTCTTTAAAGGCTAATGACCTGATACAAAAAAATTTATATCTCGAAAAATCAACTGTTCTTTTAGATGCCGTCAATGTTTCGGCCGAGCGTCAGGCGGTTCGTACCGAAACCCGCACCTCAGTTGTCAAAGTAACACCATTAGATATTAAACAAATACCAAGTGTTGGTGGAAAGGCCGATTTGGCACAATACCTACAGGTACTGCCAGGTGTTATTTTCACCGGCGACCAAGGAGGGCAATTATACATACGTGGCGGATCACCCATTCAAAACAAAGTTTTTCTGGATGGAATGGTAATTTACAACCCGTTTCATTCTATTGGTCTCTTTTCTGTTTTTGATACCGAAACCATCAGGTTAGCTGACATTTATACAGGAGGGTTCAATGCGGAGCATGGTGGGAGAATCTCTTCGGTGATGGATATAACAACTCGCGACGGAAACAAAAAACGACATACCGGAAAACTTGGATTATCAACATTTGGAGCAAATGCTTTAATAGAGGGACCGATCAAAAAGCAATTAGAAGATGGTAGAGGAAGTTCATCGTTTCTTATTTCGGCTAAAAATTCATACCTTGAACAGAGTTCAAAGCTGTTTTATGATTATGTGAATGAGGATGGCCTTCCATTCAATTTTTTAGACCTTTATGGGAAAGTTACTATAAGTGCTGCAAATGGCAGTAAAGTGAATCTTTTTGGATTTAACTTTACTGACAAAGTAAATTATAAGGCGATATCAGAGTATTCGTGGGATGCGTTAGGTGGTGGTGTTAATTTTGTTGTCATACCGGGACGTACACCCGTATTAATGGAAGGGATCTTTGCTTACTCCTCATACGATATGCAATTAGATGAAGAGGAAAAAAATCCTCGTAACAGTTCAATCAATGGATTTAATGCAGGATTAGATTTTACATATTTTCAGGGTAAAAATGAGATAAAATA